>DMJC01000243.1 GCA_003451915.1 Clostridiales bacterium | reverse complement strand
GTAATATAGCGAATGAGTTTCCATCTGACTGATAAAAACATCAAGACACTGGGCAGCTGCCGGTGATGCGACATGGCCGTCGGCAGCCTGCTGGAGAATATCACGCAGCAACTGGCTTTGCAAAGCCTGGCCTGTGACCGGCAGATAACTGGAGCTGACAGTAAAGCCAATATTCTGTTCAGGCCTGATCAGCCAGTCCAGAAAAATGGCTGAAGCAGCTTCACGGCTGGCATCAGACCGGAGTACCGCCATACCGGCCCCTTGCTGAACGCAGGCTGGTTCGCCGCCTTTAAAAACCGGGTAAGGCAGAACAGCTAATTCGACCGGATATTTTTCCTGATCATTTTTAACTTGTTCCGGCAGCCAGGTTCCAGATGCCGTCGAGACGACTGCAGCGATCAGATCCCCGGTGGCCAGATCTTCGGCACGGTAATTTGCCTTGCCCCCGATGCTGCCCTCGACGATACCGACGTAATAAATATTCCAGATCTGATGGAGTGCTTCGCGGTCCAGATTGAGCAAGGCCTTCCCTACACTGGCGTCCATGAGTTTGACGCCAAGCTGCCGGCTGCCTGCGATCATAAAATTTGCCAGCGAATCAAAGCCGATCATCGCCTTGCCGCCTGACCAGACCTGGTAGACTTCGGCAGCCTGGATGATCGCCTCCCAAGTGGCGAACGTTTCTTGCGGATTGGCATATCTTGCATTTTCTGCAGTGAATTTTTGCCAGGCAGTCCTGTTGAGAACGACGACCTCACTGGACTTGGCGATCGGCAGGATAAAGAGGCCGGCCGGCCCGCCAGTGCTGAAGCGGCCTTCGGCCAGAAAATCCTGCTGGAATTTGCTAAGATCTGCACTGCTCAGATATTTACTTAAATCGACCAAACGTCCGGCTGCCGCCAGATCAAAGGCAGTTCCGGGATAGGTCGCAAAAAGGTCCGGCAGGTCAGCAGAACTGCTGGCAAAAGCCGTTCGTACGGCTGAGGCCAGTTCACGGTCATTGCCCTGGCTGATGGCATCGACACGGATCCCTTCAGTTGCGCCGATTGTTTCATTAAAGGTTTCGACAAGCTTTTCAAAATTAGCGAGCTGGTCACCGTTGTAATAATGCCAGCATTCGAGAGTAACCGGATGCTGTGGATCCAGGCGGGCTTTGGCAGTCTGCGTGCAGGCGCCAATGCCCGTCAGTCGAAATGTGATTATCAGAATCAGAGTCAGCTTGAGCAACATCTTGGCCATGATGGCTGGTCCTCCTGTCTGCAGCTGATCGTATCAGGCTTCAAATCTGCAATTCAGCCGGTTCAATCCGCCAAATATCGCGGGCATAATCAGCAATCGTGCGATCTGAACTGAAGATGCCGCTGCTGGTGATGTTCAGCCAGCATCGGCGGGCCCATTCGAGTTCATTGCGATAATCCTTCATCATCCGGTAGCGCAGCATGCGATACTCATCAAAGTCACCCAGAACATAATAGGGATCCGCAGGCTGCCAATTCGAGCCATAGAGCAGGCCATTGTAGATGTCCTGAAACATACTCGAACCGCCATCGTTAAAGGTGCCGTTGAACAATGTGTCAATGCAGCGTCGCAGGCCTGGAATATTGTGGTATTGCCATTGTGGGTTGTAATAAGCCTTGGTCGCCGGAAAATCTTCGATTTTACAGCTGAACATATAGAAATTGTCATGGCCGACTGCATCCAGGATCTCGACATTGGCGCCGTCACAGGTGCCGACGGTCAGCGCGCCGTTGATCATGAATTTCATATTGCCGGTGCCGGATGCTTCCATACCGACGGTGGAAATCTGTTCCGAAACGTCAGCAGCCGGAAAAATCAGCTCGGCTTGCGAAACATTATAGTTTTTTAAAAAGATGACCTTCATGCGGCCCAGCATATCGGGGTCACGATTGACCAGGCGGGCAATTTCATTAATAAATTTAATGATGCCTTTGGCTCTGAAATATCCAGGAGCAGCCTTGGCTCCGAAAATAAAGGTGCAGTTGGGCAGATCGGTCTCCGGATGATCCTTGAGCAGAAAGTATTGGTCGAGAATGACCAGCGCGTTGAGCAACTGACGTTTGTATTCGTGAAGACGCTTGGCCTGGACGTCAAATATCGAATCAGGATCGACCTTGACGCCCTCGGTCCTGAACAAGTGGTCAGCCAGCCGTTGTTTGTTGGCCCGTTTGATCGCGATCAGACGTTGCATGATCTTGTCATCTGCAGCCAGCGGCTTGAGATCTGCCAGGCGGCTCAGATCAGTCACCCATTCTTCGCTGCCCGACAGTTCGGTCAGCAATGCAGCCAGCTGTGGATTGCACAGGCGCAGCCAGCGGCGAGGTGTCACCCCATTGGTCTTGTTGTTGAACTTATGCGGCCACAGCCGGTAATATCCGTTCAGTGTTTCTTTCTGCAGAATTCGGGTATGCATGGCTGCAACCCCGTTAATCGAAAAGCTGACATACGAAGCCAGGTTGGCCATCCGGATCTTGCCATCGCCCAAAGGTGCCAGATAATTTATTTCACCCATGTTGAGGCCGGCAACAACTGCTTCCTCACGGAAAGCATCATCTATTTTGACAATGATGTCGACAATCCAGGGAAACAGGAACTGAAAAATATTGATGTCCCATTTTTCAAGTGCTTCGGCCAAAATGGTGTGGTTGGTATAGGCAAAGACTTTACGGATTATCGGCCAGGCAACTTCCCAGCTGAGGCCTTCTTCCTCGGTCAGAATCTTGATCAGTTCGGGAATAGCCACAACCGGGTGTGTATCGTTGAGCTGGATGGCACAATATTCTGCAAAACGGAGGAAATCGTTACCGTGAGCCTGTTTGAAGCGGCTGACAATGCTGTGCAGTGAAGCGCAGGTGAAAAAATATTGTTGCCGGACGCGCAGAACCTTACCATCATAAGATGTGTCATTCGGATACAAAACCCGGGAGATGTCCTCGACCCGGTTGCTGAGCAGCATGGCGTCATCAAAGCGCTGGGCATTGAAAAGCGACAGGTCGAATGCTTCGACCGGTTCGGCTTTCCAAAGCCGCAGAGTGTTGACATTGTCTGTGCCATAACCAGTAATCGGCAGATCATAAGGCACGGCAAAAACATCCATGTCATGATAATGAACGCGAACCCGCTCATGCTCGCGGCGAACGAGAAACGGATATCCCTGCTCCATCCAGGCATCCGGCACTTCCTTCTGAAAGCCATTTTCAAATAGCTGTTTAAAGATGCCATAACGGTAAAGGATGCCATAACCGGTTGCCGGCAGGTTGCCGGTCGCACAGGAATCTAAAAAGCAGGCGGCCAGACGGCCGAGACCGCCATTGCCAAGTGCCGGGTCGGTTTCGCATTCCTCCAGGCTGGTCAGATCCTGCCCGAAGGATTCGGCAGCTGACCGGACCTGCTCATAAAGGCCTAAATTAACCAGATTATTAAGCAACGAGCGGCCTTGCATGAACTCCATCGAAAAATAATGGGCTTGCCGGGCATTCATATAACGTTGGCTGGTGGCGGCCCAGCGATCCGCCAGCAATTCCATGACTGTTCTGGACAATGCTGTCCAGAATTCGAATTTTGTAGCTTTTTCAGGAGTTGTCGCGGACTCGGCTTTCAGATGCGCGATGGTCATCTGACGGATGGACTCTATAGAAACCATTTGGATTCCCCTTGTTGCCAGATGTGCGGAACAATCTGTATCAAGATCAGTTCAGCTTGTTAATTATACACAATTTGCCAGATATGGTCAATTTTACTGTGGTCTGCGCCTGGTTGTTAAGGTAAAATGAAAATAAGTCTATCGCAGGGAGAACGATCATGGATGTGCTCATTTATTGCCTGTTTGCTGTCGGCGGCCTGGCTGCCGGTTTTGGCC
>DMJC01000030.1 GCA_003451915.1 Clostridiales bacterium | reverse complement strand
CACAATTTCGAGCGTGCTGGCCGGTGATGTGAAAAGCAGCACCTCGGTACCATTTTTTCGATCTTCAGCAAAAGTGCGCATGGTCATGATCGGGATCATCAGGAAAAAGAGCCATGATTCGAGAAAACTGAGTTCATAGGACATGTAACCTGCCCCGCCCATGGCGTAAATGCCGAAGTACAGGCCACTGATAGCCATATAAATTGCAAACAGGACGTAACCCATCGGCGAACGGAAATATGAGGCTAATTCGCGCTTGAAAATAGCTGCGACTCGATTCATAGGATTATCCCTTCCTTCCCTGCTGGCTGGTGCCGGTGACCTGCAGGAAAATTTCCTCCAGGGTCGGATCCATTGATTTCATTTCAATGATCGGCCAGCTGTTTCTGGCCATTTCAAAAAAGATCTGCTTGCGGACATCCTGATCAGGATCATTTTCAATTTCAAAAATATTGATGCCGTTTTCTTTTTCCTGGAAAAGCTCAGCGTTGCGGATCCCCGGCAATACCCTGAGTTTCTGGATCACATCGCGAACAGGTCCTTCAGCACTGAGCTGGACACGTGAAGTCTTGGCCATTTTGCGGGAAAGGCCTTCGGGAGTGTCCTCAGCAGCGATTTTGCCTTTGTTGATGATGACCACCCGCTCACAGATAGCCTGAACTTCGGGAAGGATATGCGAACTGAGAATGACGGTGTGACGTTTGCCCAGTTCCTTGATCAGGTTGCGGATCTCAATGATCTGTTTGGGGTCGAGGCCGACAGTCGGTTCGTCCAATACGAGGACCTCCGGGTTGCCGACCAGCGCCTGGGCAATACCGACACGCTGCCGATAACCTTTGGAAAGGTTCTTAATCAGGCGGTTGGCTACATCTGTAATCCGGACCAGCTTCATAATCTCTGCAAGCTGCTTGATCCGGTCCTCCTTGACGACGCCTTTGAGTTCGGAGACAAACTTGAGGAACTCAATAACCGTCATATCCAGATAAAGAGGCGGATTCTCGGGCAGATAGCCGATACAGCGTTTGGCCATCTGAGGGTTTTCCAGAATGTCATAGCCATTGATCGTCACAGAACCTGAAGTAGCTGACAGGAAACCGGTCAGAATATTCATGGTCGTGGTTTTACCAGCGCCGTTCGGGCCGAGGAATCCTAGTATTTCGCCCTTCTGCACGGTAAAGGTGATGTCGTTGACAGCCTGGATATCACCGTAGCACTTAACCAGATTGCGAATTTCAATCATCCTGCATCCTCCTTGTTTCAGCCCTTTTCAATCAGGGCGAGAACATCTTTTCACGCAGTTGATTATAGCAAAAAAAATCTCTGAGTTAAGCTTCGTTCTCAATTGTTCAGAATTTGCCCTGGCTCTGAAAACAACAACACCGTCAGCCGACCGGCGAGCTTCTAACAGATGCACACCAGGTTCTCCAAGCCGGTGCCAGACCTGAATTTTATCGCCGAGCCGGACCTCACTGACATAGTGAATATCCAGGCCGCGGACTTCAACGAGAGCTGGCCGGATAGCAGCATGTAAAGCATTCAGGCACCAGGCGACATACCGGGTGTTATTGACATGCCTGTTGCGATCGATATCACTGTAATCGGCATAGACAGTCAGCACAGGCTGTTCGTCTTGATTCTCTGTGAATTTGGGTGGCCGCTGAATGGTTTCCGGAAAAACCGCTCTCGTATCTTCCGGCAACCGCCGGTCAGTCAAAATACTGTCCGGACGCTGTGGCCGGTGATCAACTGCAGATCCGATCAGCCATTCAGAACTTGCGCAGCCGATCTGCTCGCCTGAGTCATTGAAAAATTCAAAATCACGCAAAAAAGTCAGTTTGCGGCAGCCGCGGCTCCAGGTCTTGACAGTCAGCGTCTCTCCCCACTTCGGCAGTGAATTCATCCGGACCGAAATACGGATGATCATCCAGCAGAATCCCTGACGGTCCAAAATGCTGGAACCGAGTCCGCCGGATTCGGCATTGGCATAGGCAGCTTCTTGCATAAAAGAAAAGAGTGAAAACAGGTGCAGCCGGTCCCGCCAATCAGTATCAGTCCCCCGGATGGCAAATGTATAAGGTCCGCTGCCCTGCCAGGCAGAAGCAGTTTCACCAACCATCAGCCTGCATCCTCCCGGCTGCGGCGCACGGCCTCCGAAGCCTGGAACTCAGCCTGCTGCAGATGTTTTCTGCCGAAGACGATGGTCAGGAGGCCGATCGCAAACAGAAGCATCAAAGATAAGATACCATAGGAAGAGCGGCCGGTCAGGTTGGCAACCAACGCATAAAGCGCCGGACCGATGACTGCGGCGAATTTGCCGAAAATATCGAAGAAGCCATAAAACTCATTTGATCGGCTGGGGGGAATCAATTTGCCGAAGAAAGACCTGGATAAGGCCTGGATACCACCCTGACAGGTGCCGACCAGGACGGCCATCGCCCAGAATAATATGTTAGCCCGCTGCATGGCAGTAGCTTGCGCAGCCTCATTGAAGTCTCTGGCAAAAGCTGCCTGGGCCTGTTCCACTGAATATCCCATGTAAAATCCGACTGTGCAGATAAAGAAATAAACAACGATCGCTATGCTGATCATGCGAATTGAGCCTATTTTGCCGGACAGGCGACTGAATAAAATTGAAAAAGGCACGGCAACCAGCTGGGTTACCATCAAGGCCAATATCATGCCGGTGCTGCCCAGGCCCAATGACGAACCATAGGCGGTCGCCATATGAATGACAGTGTTGACGCCATCAATATAGAAGAAGTAGGCAATCATGAAAACAAGAATCGCCTTGCTGTGCAGAATATCTCTGACCGTACGGCCGATATTGCGGAGAGAACCGGCGATCAAAGCCCTGGCCGGTTTATCTTCATAATGGGTCTGATGGACATTTCTCAGGAAAGGGATGCTGAAAGCAGCCCACCATATCGAAGTCAGCACGCAGGATAGTTTGACCGCCAGAACACTGTCAACACCGATTTTGTCACCAAACAAAACCAAGGCAATAGAAACAATGAACGGAATGGTACTGCCACCCAGATAACCCATGGAATAACCCCAGGCTGAAACCCGGTCCATCCGGTCAGCGGTGGTGATGTCGGTCAGAAAAGAATCATAGAATAACAGTGAACCGGCAAATCCAATGTATGAGAAAACGTAGCCGACCAGCATCATCTGCCAGTTGTCCGTCAATCCCATCACGGTTGTAAAAACAACACCCAAGATCAGGAAAACACTGAACAGGCGTTTTTTCATGCCGCGGAAGTCGCCGATGGCGCCTAGAAAAGGTGCCAGTATAGCAGTGACCAAAGTAGCTGCCGAAGTGGCATAACCCCACCAGATATCGCCGTTACCTCCAGAATTAGCCATCACCCCGGTGAAATAAATCGGGTAGATTGCCGCCATGATAATAATGGCATAAACGGAATTAGCCCAGTCGTACAGAATCCAGCTTTTCTCAATTGAAGTAAACCGATTGGAACGCTGTATAACCATGGATTCGTCCTTTCTCATTCCGGCAGGCTGTCAAGCGCCGTATTGCACGTATTTGATTTTACTCGGATTATAACGCCGCATGCTTTTCAGCATCCGGTCATCGGGTGCGAAAACCACGAGGAGCCTCTGGCCTTTATACTCAGACAGAATGAACCAGTTGCCATCAGCTGCAACAGCTGCAGAACAATCAAGAAGCTTGCGGCCGGTCTGCTTCTGAGCATCACGCCACTCATCACCGCCGACCTTAGCCATCAGTTCGATCTCCTTGGACTTGCAGGAAAAGATACGTTTACGCTTGCGCCTGGCGACAATCTGATCAATATCAAGATCCCCGTTGGTAACGATGTACTCATACTCGATATTCATGCCAGTGATCAGCATATAAAGGCCATAACCGACACCAACCAGCAACAGCGGCAGCAAAAAGCCCACATAATTGCCGAATATTGAGATCAGAATCAGCACAAGCAAAGCCAGTAACAAAACACCCGCTATTTTCAGGTAATCTTTGCCTGTCTCGCGCCGACTGACTATCT
>DMJC01000038.1 GCA_003451915.1 Clostridiales bacterium | reverse complement strand
CCATTACACAATCCGGCAATATGATTTTTTGCCGACGAATTATTGTCAGCACGTGAGATATTACCATAAAGGGCTGTTGATTGCAAGCACTTGCCTGGTGATCTTCAGTGGAATATGATAAAAAAAGTTAACCGCCGGAGGTATGGCCATGAACATACAGATTTATCTGGGACGTAAGAATTTCGACTCACAGAAGGCTGAACGATACTTTAAAGAACGCAAGATAAAATATCAGGCCATTGATCTGCTGCGCTTCGGGATGAGCAAAGGTGAATTTCAAAGTGTCAAACAGGCCGTCGGTCTTGAAGCTTTGATCGATGAGCAATCCAAAGCTTATACTCAGTTCAATATGGCTTATCTGGGACTGAGTCACAATGCTGAAGAAGCTCTGCTTAATCATCCCGAATTGTTTCGTACCCCGATTGTGCGCAATGGCAAACAGGCCACGGTTGGGTATCAGCCGGATGTCTGGGCGACTTGGGAGTGAAACTTGAGCGAAGCTCAGGTCGGTGAAGGGTGAATATTCGATTTATTCCTAGGAATATATCTTTAAATCATGATTTATTCCTAGGAATAAATCTCTAAATCGTGATTTTTCTTGACGAATGAGCCTGTTATGCTATACTTATTCTAGTATTCGAAACATATGCATGCGGGTGGTAACTATATGGAGAGAAAAATTGATACTTTTCTGATGCAATGGGTGGAAAGAAAAGATCGTCTTCCACTCTTGATTTACGGAGCCCGTCAAACTGGCAAAACTTATGCTGTAAAACAATTCGCTCAAAAGCATTTCAAAACTTTCATTTATCTCAATTTTGAAGAGAATAACGAGCTCTCCGATCTTTTTGGCGCTAAAATTGATGCAGCATCAGTTATTCGGAATATTGAATTATATTTTTCAAAAAGAATTGATCCCGATAATACTTTGGTTTTCTTTGACGAAATTCAACTATGTGAACGTGCTCTGACCTCATTAAAATATTTTGCCGAGGAAGCTCCTGAAATCACAATCATCGCGAGTGGTTCACTGTTGGGTATCATGCTCAAACGAGATAAATTTTCATTTCCTGTTGGCAAAGTAACTTTATATCACATGCGGCCACTGGATTTTGAAGAGTTTATGTGGGCTATGGATCAAAAATTGCTGATTGATGCTATAAGCCATGCATATCAGCACTTAGAACCACTACCGGATCCAATACACGCTAAAGCTCTTGAGTGGTCTGACCTATTTCTTTTGCTGGGTGGCATGCCAGCGGTTATCAATGCTTATCTGGATGGTTCTCAGAACAAAAAATCAGATGAGCGATTCAGATATGTGGATGAAAAGAAAAGTGATTTGATTAATGCATATTTGGCAGATATGGCTAAATACACCAAAGCCGCTGAAGCGAGTCGCGTAATCAGCACATTTAATTCGATTCCTGCGCAGTTCGCCAAAGAAAACCATAAATTTCAGTATAAACTTATCCAAAAGGGTGCTTCAGCGAATCTTTTCAGTACTTCACTGGAGTGGCTGGAGAATGCTGGTGTCATCATCCGATGTTATCGGCTGGATCAACCGGCATTGCCTTTATCGGGTAATTATGACCTCAGTGCATTTAAAGTCTATATGCACGACAGCGGGTTGTTAGCCAAAACCCTTGGCGTAATTCCAGGTGAGATATTATTATCACAGCTTGATAGCTCCAATCGCGGAGCTGTGGCTGAAAATTATGTTGCTGCTGCGTTGTCGTTCAATTTCGAGAAACTTTATTATTGGGAAAATAAATCTCAAGCCGAAATTGATTTTGTTATTCAAAAGCATAATCACGTAATACCCGTCGAAGTCAAATCAGGTGAAAATACAAAAGCTAAATCGCTTCACTCCTACATAAACCGTTTTTCACCTGAATATGCCATACGAATCAGTCGCCGTCATTTTGGAAAGACCGATAAAATTATATCAATTCCACTATATGCTGTTTATTGTCTGGCTAATTAAGGGTGAAAGGTGAAGAATGAAGAATGAAAAATGATTTTCCATCCTTCATTCTTCCTCCTTCATTCTTCATCCTTTATCCTTCATTCTTCAACCTTCATCTTTCATTCTTCACTTATCAGGTTTCTTCTTCCCGATTAAAGCGTTGCTGGCGCAGAAAGCCAATCGCACTCGCGCCCTGGTAGAGCAGCACACCCAGCACAGCTCCAGCCAGGTCAACTGCATAATCTTTCAGCTCGGCCGCACGGCCCGGTACAAATGACTGATGCCATTCGTCGCTGCCAGCATAGAGTGCGCAAATAACCAAGGTCAGAATGATGTGCCGGATATCGGATATGCCGCTGCGGCTGAGGGCCAGGCTGACAAGTATCGCCAGAACGAAATAAGCACCGCCGTGAGCGATCTGGCGAAGTACTCCCTCAAAGGCTGTTATGCCTTCCGGATCGGATTGTCCGGTAAACAGATTGTATAACCAGCCAGCTATGTTATTGCTGAGTTGCCCGGATGCTGAGCCATCTTGTGCAGACAGCAAGAAAATGATCAGCATCCACAATAATACCAATATCCAGGCAAAAGCTGGCCGAATCGGCTGGCGGTCGCTTCTATTGTTTTCCAGATACATATCAGCAACCTCCTTGGATCAGGAACGGCCCTGCGGCATCGGCGGCTGATGCTGCAATGGCTCGTAAAACCCGAGTTCTTCCATTTTGGCACGAACCTTGTTGATATCCTCCCAAAGCTTGCCGCGTTCATTATTGTTGCGCAGGATATAAGCCGGATGGAAGGTCGGCATGATTAAAGTACCGGCTTTTTCGATCCACTCGCCGCGCACTTTGCTGATGCCCTCGCTGCTGCCGGTAAAGTACTTGAAAGCTGTGGCCCCAAGCAAGACAATGACTTTGGGCCGTGACAGGCGAAACTGGCGGGCCAGCAAAGGTTTGCAGGCTTTGGCTTCTTCGGGCGCGGGTATGCGGTTCTGCGGCGGCCGGCATTTGACAATATTACAGATATGGAAACGATCAGGCGTGAATCCAACCGCAGCCAGCAAAAGGTCAAGCAGCCGGCCGGCAGCGCCGACAAAAGGCTGTCCGCGTTCATCCTCTTCAGCGCCCGGTCCTTCGCCGATCAACATCAGCGGAGCCTGGATCGCACCCCGCCAGACAACCGCCTGTTTGCGGGACTGACCGAGCGGGCAGCAGCGGCACTGCTGACAGTCTTCGATGAACTGCTGCCAGACAGCGTCCAGTGACTGTGTTTCACTCATCATGTAAATCCTCCGACGAAAAAATAGAGCTTGAGCAGCTCTATTTTAACACTCAGATAGCCAGATCGACAATAAAAGTCGCTCCCAATCCGGGTTGGCTGATGACTTTAGCCGAACCGCCGTACAGCTGAGCGATATGTTTGACAATCGATAACCCCAGGCCTGTACCGCCGAGTTCGCGCGAATGGCTGGTGTCAACACGATAGAAACGTTCGAATATTCGCTCCTGATGCTCAGGGGCGATGCCGGGTCCTGTGTCGCTGACTGAGAGGCGGACCAGGTTCTTGCTCAGACGTTCAGCCTTGATCATGACTTTGCCACCCTCAAGGTTGTATTTGATGGCATTTTCAGCCAGGTTGATCAGCACTTGCTTGATGCGGAAGGGATTGGCGTGAACTGGCAGTGTTGAGCCGTCGCTTTCAGCAATGATCGTAACCTGGCGGGACGCAGCAGTTTCGTCGAGCAGCACCACGACACTGTCGATCAGGGCGTTGATGTCAAAATCTTCGAGATCGTGATCCTGTCGCATGTCTTCAATCTCAGACAAGATGAGGATATCGCTGATCAGTTTATGCAGCCTCTCGGCTTCTATATCGATTATTTCCAGGAATCGGCCGGCAACCTCCGGTTTGTCGAGTGCCCCCGCCCGCAGGGTGTCGATAAAACCTCTGATGGAAGTCAACGGTGTTTTTAATTCATGTGTGACATTGGAGACAAAATCGCTGCGCATTTTCTGGATTTTGCGGATTTCGCTGACATCGTGAAAGGTCAGGATAAAACCGTCTTCGGACGCTTTGATCGGCGAGATCATCACGAAGAAGGTTGATTTGCCGGTCACAGTCTTGATCTGGCAATCACCGGACAAAGTTCTTTGTTCGACTTTTGCACGTTTGACCAGGTTATCAGTTTCCTGGCAATGTGTAATCAGGTAAAGCGGAAACTGTGCTGAATCCGGGTTTAAGTCCCGTCCGAAAACTTCGCGGGCTGAACGATTCATA
>DMJC01000114.1 GCA_003451915.1 Clostridiales bacterium | reverse complement strand
CGTCGTATTCCTCGTCATTGTCGAAATCTTCGTAGCCGTCTTCGTCTTCTTGCCAGGCGCTGAGCTTCTCTTCAAGCGCCTGAAGATAATCGAGTAATTCCTCGTTGTTTTCCTCGATTTCGTCAATCGTTTCAACGATTTCCTCCATCACGGAAACGAGCGCCAGCATAAAACGTCCCTGATCGTTTTCATCCTCGATTCTCAGGCCTTCGGCCAGACCGCGGATATAGGATATCCGTTCGCTAAGATAACTCATGCGTCCTCCTCTCCTGCGTGCAAGCTACACGCGTTCCATGTATTCGCCCGTACGGGTATCAACACGGATCCGATCGCCTTGATTGACAAACAGCGGAACCTTGACAATCGCGCCGGTTTCCAGTGTAGCATTCTTGGTGGCATTCTGAGCCGTGTCTCCCTTGACACCAGGCTCACAGTCAGTAATCTCAAGCTCAACAAAAATCGGCGGTTCGATACCAAAAACCTGACCTTTATATGACAGTACCTTACAGACCATTTCCTCTTTCAGGAACTTCAGCGCATCACCCAGAACGGCAGCTGTGAACGGAACCTGCTCATAGGTCTCGGTGTTCATGAAGTGGTAAAGATCACCATCGCTGTAAAGGTAGGTCATGTCAGCCCGATCAAGCTGAGCCCGTTCAAATTTCTCACTCGGATTAAAACTGCGCTCAACAACACCGCCAGTCTTGACATTTCGGTACTTGGTGCGGACAAAAGCAGAACCTTTGCCGGGTTTGACATGCTGAAATTCGATGACCTGGAAAACCTGGCCATCCATCTCGAATGTGACGCCATTGCGAAAATCGCCTGCGCTGATCATAGAAAAATTCCTCCCAATAATTGCCTCATCCATACTTGATGATAGTCAAATTCTTATCTATTTTATTCTATTCGTCAACCATGCGTCAAGGATGATGTGGCTTCCTGAAACTGTAGATAAATTTTACGCATTGTAACAGCATCTTCAGCCTGAGTGCCATCGGATTCACAGATGATCACAGGATCAAGCTGCAGATCAGCCATCACCTGGGCCCAAGGTTCAAAATCAGGGCCGAACTGCGTATCAGCCAGTGTGTGGTGCTGTTTTTCACCACCGGCTGTATACTCTATCCGGCTGAAATGAACATGCATCATTTTCAACCGGTCATGGCCCAGCGACCGGCCGATTGCTGACGCGACCTGATGAAAATCATCTGCAACTCGCAGGCTGCCTTGTGTCCTGGCATTGAGGTGGCCAAAGTCGACACAAGGCAGCAGTCTGTCATCCAGCCGGCATAATGTCAGTACCTCACCGAGATTACCTAATTGGTTGATTTTCCCCATGACTTCCGGACAAAGAGTGCAATTATTCATTAAATTTTCTGCATCTGCCTGTTGCAGAGTTGTTTGCAGGAGCCTGCAAGCCATCATCAGCGCTTCTTCACGGCTGGCAGCCTGCGTTGCACTGCCAGGATGGAGAATGACCCGGTTAGCACTCATTTCGCGTGCCAGCCGCAGGCTATCCAGAATATAACTTATCGTTTTCTCCTGCTTATCAGGATCGGGACTGGCCAGGTTTATATAATAAGGTGCATGAATGCTCATCTGAATATCAAGTTCAGCAGCAGCCCGACCGATCAGCTGCGCATGATCAACACCAACATTGACCCCTCGTCCACATTGGTATTCATACGCGGATAAATTCATTTGAGCCAGCCAGGCTGGCATTTTGACCGATGATTTATGACCGGCATCATAAAAAGCTTGCGGATTGCCGGCCGGGCCAAATCGGGGCATGCGTTTCACCTCCCGGGAATAGCAAGGCTATCGGGCAATATAACGGCGCAGAATAGTTTTTTCTAAAAGTCTTTTCAAACGGACATTCCAGGCCTCATATTCATAACGGGGCCTGACCAGGATTGCCAGGCATCCTGCCCGTCTGGCTGCAGCGATATCTGTCAGCAGCTGATCGCCTACCATTATCGCCTGACCGGCCGGAATGCCAGACCGGCGGCAGGCCTCCAGCAATGCTTTGGGTGAAGGCTTGTTGGCCATCGCTGTGAATGACAGTGATAATGAAGTTGCATATTGACGTGTCCGACTGGTCGCGGCATTCGAAATGATCCTGCAGTCCATGCCGGATTCAAAAATCCTGCGAACAGCTTCACGGGCAAAATCATCGCCTTGGTGAGCACCATGGCGGGCTAATGTGTTATCAATGTCGAGTAAAACCAGTTTGAAGCCCAAACTGGCATATGCTGCAAAATCAATCTGCAGCAAGTCTTGAAAACAAGCATCAGGTTTAAAAATTCGGTCAATCATTTGTAGCATATCAACAGTATCCGGGTTTTATTCAGGCACGTCAACCGTCAACTGAACAAAGGTCATGATTTTTATTGAAATCAGGCCATCGCTTGTCTATAATTGGATTGTTCAAGGGGGATTTTGCCATGAAAGTATGTAAATTCGGGGGATCATCGCTGGCTAATGCCGAGCAGATCCGAAAAGTCTGTGATATTATGCTCAGCGATCCTGACCGTAGCGTGATGGTTGTTTCTGCGCCAGGCAAACGGACCAAAGAAGATACCAAGGTCACCGATCTGCTGATCGCCCTGGCCAATGCCCGGATCAGCGGCTACGACGGCCAGGGCGAACTGGCAGCAGTCATCCGCCGGTTTGCAGCAATTGCCGATGACCTCGGGCTAAGTGATGATTGCATGGCCGCAATTGAGGCTGACCTGCGCGAACGGTCTTGTGCAGACTGCACCAACTCGCTTAAATTCATGGATTTGCTGAAAGCGGCCGGTGAGGATAATTGTGCCAAGCTGGTTGCCGATTATCTGAAGAGCCTTGGCCGTGAAGCTGCTTATTTCGATCCGCGGACCAGCGGCCTTATTCTGACCGAGGAATTCGGCAATGCTC
>DMJC01000233.1 GCA_003451915.1 Clostridiales bacterium | reverse complement strand
GGCTAAAGACGCAGAACAGGTTATCAACAGCCGTTGTCAGGAGACCGGCTCACCTTTATATAAAATCAGCCGGACCGAAGTTGAAAACATCAGTTACGGCTGGGATGGACAGACATTTACTGACCTAAAAACAGGCCTGACGCTGCAAACCTCGCTGCTGGGGCTTTTTCAGCCAATGAATGCCGCAATGGCCGCACGGGCCTGTCTGGCACTCGAACTTGCAGATGCGGATGCTGTAAGACAAGGCATTGCATTTGCCCGCTGGCCAGCGCGGCTCGAGCTTCTGCGTCAAGATCCGCCCGTTTTACTGGACGGGGCGCACAACCCACAAGGCTGTACGGCTTTGGCTGCCGCCCTGCACAGGCTCCTGCCCGGCCAGCCGGTTATTTTTCTGACCGGTATGCTGCGAGATAAGGATTACCGCACCATGCTGCGGATCGTTCTCGATCAGCCAATTTATCGTCCGACTGCTGTTTTCTGTGTTCGACCGGACAGCCCGCGAGCGCTGCCGGCACCTGAACTGGCTGCCGAGGCCGGCAAAATCATGAGCCAATTGCATAACCCGCTGAAATCTGGTTATAATGTCATGGATACCATCCATGTCAATGACAGCCCCGCTGAAGGAGCCCGCCAAGCCTTGCAGCTGGCTGCCCAGACCGGCACTGCCTTATGTGCTTTTGGCTCACTTTACATGGTAGGCAGTATCCGCGGCATACTTCGCGTTCGGGAGGCCCGGCTTTGGACTGGCAAAGGCTGATCAATCAATTTTTACCCATCAATCCAGAGGACATCGCATCCTTTGCGCCACCGCGCGAAATGGCACAGGCCATCGTGACATACAATCGCGCATTGACCAACCTGAAGAGCCAAAATGGTGATATCGCCCTGATCGCCCTTCGCAAACTGACAGTAACTTACCCGGATTTTGCCTTGGCAGTTCTGCTCTATGGCTTGAGTCTGGCAGCCAACAATCAGTTGGATAAGGCCCGGAAGCATATCAGCCAGTCACTTGATATCGGACTGCCGCCCGCCGGACAAAATATTGCGGCCAAATCTCTGGCTCAAATTGATTTTTTGTTTGAGCAACAAGCATCTTTGGCAGCCGGAACTGGCAAAGCACAGGCCGATCGCCCCCAGCAGGCTGCTATGCCAGGCGCGCCGGCAGTCCTGGAAAAAACCGGACGACGCGCTCGTGTCCGCATGGCCAGTGATAAAGAACGCGAAGACGTCCTCCGGCGGGGCGAATATGCTCAAAATGAGGAGACAGTTGTCAAACAGACACGAGATCCGATCGAATATCTGCGCATTGCTTTACCAGCGCTAGCCATAGTCATCGCAGCCGGCCTGCTCGTCTTCCTGGGTATCCGCCTGATCAACGGCATCGGCGAAAACAACCGCCAGAATCATGAGAATGCTGACCGCCTGGCCTGGCTCGTAACCCGGCTCGAAGAGATGGCTGAAGCAGACCCGGCAATTGCCGACCTGCTGGACGACTACCAGACTGCTTTTACGGCAGCGGCCACAACTGAACCTGCTGAAACGACTTCACCGGCAACTACCGTAGCGCCTGTCGAAACAACAACGGAATCGACTTCAGCGCCAACTGAGACAATACAGATGACCAGCCCGACGATCACAGCATCAACAACGCTTGATCTCGCTGTTCAGTCACTGATTGATGCCCAATCAGCTTACAGCCAGGCTTTGTCACTGGCCAGGGATGACCTGCGCGGCGCCGGCGATCTGCTGCTGTCTGCCCGCAGCTTACTTGCTGGTATCCCCGGGACAACAACCGCACCCGACATGACCGGCGATGCGGCGGCTCTCAGCCAGTCGGTTGAAGCTTTAATCAAAGAAATCGGCCGCGACGCTGCTGAGGAAAACCGTCAGCTGGGCATGCAACTGTTTAAAGCTAAAGATTACAATGGCGCGCTGCCGTACTTCCTGACTGGCTATAATCTCTATCCGCGAGCGTATGGCGGCGGTGTCGCATTTTACTGCGGACTCTGTTATCAGCTGCTGGGCGACAAACCGACAGCCAAAACTTATTATGAATATGTCATCAGACAGTTCCCTGACCGGGAAATCGCCGACAGCGCCCGTTCCCGGCTCAAAGAAATGGGATACTGAAAACCCTGGGAGGATCGAAACATGGAATACATCAGCACCCGCGGCGGCGACGCCCGATTTTCAGCAGCTATGGCCATTAAGCAAGGTATTGCACCCGACGGTGGCTTGCTCGTGCCCGCTGAAATTCCTGCACTAAGCATTGAAGAAATCGAAGCAATGGCCAACATGGATTATCAGGCGCGTGCCCTGCAAATTCTGTCACTTTACTTGACAGACTATAACCGTTCAGAGCTGCGGGAATATATTGCGGAAGCCTATGGCGAAGACCGTTTCGCGCCTGAACCGGCTCCCCTCGTACAGCTTAACAAGTATATTGACAATGAATATATTCTCGAACTCTGGCACGGTCCGACAGCTGCCTTCAAAGATATCGCCCTTCAGCTGCTGCCGTTCTTGATGACAGCAGCTATCCGTAAAACAGGCGAAACAGCTCGTGTCTGCATTTTGACGGCGACATCCGGTGATACCGGCAAAGCTGCTCTGGAGGGTTTTCGCGATGTCGACGGCACCTCGGTCATCGTTTTTTACCCTTCACAAGGCGTCAGTGAAGCCCAGCGCCTGCAGATGGTCACACAAGAAGGCGCCAATTGCCACGTGATTGCTGTTGATGGCAGTTTTGATGACGCGCAAAATGGGGTCAAAGCAATTTTCAACGATCAAGATCTGGCCGAACAACTGTGCGCCAGCGGTGTTTTGCTTTCATCGGCTAATTCAATCAACTGGGGTCGTCTGGTTCCACAGATTGTTTATTATTTCTCAGCGTATGCTGACTTGCTGAAACGTCAGAAAATCACAGCTGGTGAAAAAATCAACATGGTTGTGCCAACAGGCAATTTCGGCAACATTCTGGCTGGCTGGTATGCCCGCCGCATGGGTCTGCCGATCAACAAACTGATCTGTGCGTCTAATAAAAACAAAGTCCTTTCAGATTTTATCCGCAATGGCCATTATGATCGCCGCCGCGAATTTTATAAAACCAACTCACCCTCGATGGACATCTTGATCTCCAGTAATCTTGAACGGCTGCTTTTCGAGCTGGCCAGCCGGGACAGCATGCGGATCAGCAACTGGATGGAGGAGTTGTTAGTCAGCGGCCATTATCAGATTGATCCTGCAACTTTGCGCAGTCTGCAAGAGGTTTTCGTCGGCGGCTTTGCCGACGAGCCCGGCACACTCAAGACCATCCGTGAAGTTTATGACCGCTGTGATCATTTGATTGATACTCACACAGCCGTCGGCTTCAATGTTTATAGCCGTTACGCTGCTCGTTCTGGCGACGAGACCAAGACTGTCTTTGTCTCGACCGCCAGCCCCTTTAAGTTCAGCGGCGCTGTCAGCGACGCCATCTACGGCAGCGGTTACAGCCGCGGACGCAGCGAAGAGCGTCTGCTCGACGAACTGGCTCATGAAAGCAGCCTCGAAATCCCGCTGACCCTTAAAGATCTGGGTAAGCGCGACATCAGACACAAGCAGCTGATCAAGAAAGATGAAATGAAAAAAGCGGTAATCGACTTAATGGTGAAGAATGAAGGATGAAGAATGAAAGATGAAGAATGAAGGATGCAAGGGTGAAGGGTGAAAAGTGAATGGTGAAGGGTGTCGCTCCGCGAATTTTGCGCCTTCGGCGCATCTATCATCCTTCATTCTTCATTTTTCACCCTTCACCATTCACTATTTGTTCCTCGTTCCTTGTTCCTTGTTACTTGTTACTTCTCATGTATGCTGACCAGTTTCAGGCCGTTGTTGCGGTCGAGCGCCCATTGGATGGCCCAGTCGGATTCGAAGAGCAGCACCGGATTATCGTCTTTGTCGAGAACGAGCAGGGTGGTGCTGGTCAGGCTGAGTTTTTTGGGGTCAGGCAGGGATGCGTCTTCAGTGGCTGGCACGATCCAGCGGGCATGCCGGTAGTTGAGACCGCTTTGGCGAATGTCAACGCCATATTCGGCTTTCAGGCGATATTCAAGCACTTCGAGCTGCAGGACGCCGACGACCCCGATGATAAAGGTCTCGGTGCCGATGTCCGGCTGTTTATAAACTTGAATGGCTCCTTCTTCGGCTAATTGGTCGATGCCCTTGAGGAACTGCTTGCGTTTCATGGAATCTTTGGGTGCAACCCGGGCGAAATTTTCGGGCGGGAAGACCGGAATACCTTCGAAATTCAGGGTGCGGTTGCCCTGAACGAGTGTGTCGCCGATCCGGAAAATGCCAGGATCGAAGATGCCGATAATATCGCCGGCATAGGCTTCGTCGATCAGGTTGCGCTCTTGGGCCATGAATTGCTGCGGCTGGGCCAGCCGGATGGTCCGACCGGGGCGGACATGGCGGACTTCCATATTTTTTTCAAAGCGGCCGGAGCAGATGCGGATAAAAGCCATGCGGTCGCGATGGTCAGGATTCATATTGGCTTGGATTTTGAAGACAAAACCACTGAAGAAGTCGTCGTCAGGCTGAATAAGGCCTTCACTGGAGCTGCGGGCGACAGGTGCGGGGGCCATGGCCAGGAATTCATTCAAGAATGCTTCGACACCGAAGTTGCTGATGGCACTGCCGAAGAAAATCGGCGTCAGCTCGCCGGCCAAGACTTGCTCAAGATCGAGTTCGTCGCCGGCGATGTCAAGGAGTTCAATGTCAGCCATCAGGCGATCCTGGTAATCCGAACCGATGACCTCGGCCAGATGAGGATCCTCGAGGCTGGTGACTTTGACTTTGACCATGCTGGCACCGTGATCGCCCTTGGAGCTGTCAAACAGTTCGATACGGTTATATTTGCGGTTATAGACCCCTTTGAAATCACCATCGGTGCCGATCGGCCAGTTGACCGGAACCGAGTTGATCCCGAGAACTTTTTCCAGCTCGTCCATCAGGTCAAACGGACTTTTAGCAGCACGGTCCATTTTATTGATAAAGGTGAAGATCGGGATGCCGCGCTGACGGCAGACGGTGAACAGTTTAATGGTCTGAGCTTCAACGCCTTTGGCGCCGTCGATGAGCATGACTGCTGCATCCGCAGCGTGCAGTGTGCGGTAAGTGTCCTCAGAGAAATCCTGGTGCCCGGGGGTATCTAGAATATTGATGCAAAAACCGTTGTAATCAAATTGCATGACGGACGAAGTGACAGAAATGCCACGCTGCTTTTCGATCTCCATCCAGTCGGACGTAGCGTGACGGCTGGCTTTGCGGGCCTTGACCGTGCCGGCCAGGTGAATGGCGCCGCCATAAAGCAGCAATTTTTCAGTCATGGTCGTTTTGCCGGCATCGGGATGCGAGATGATCGCAAAAGTGCGGCGGCGCGCGACTTCGTTACCCAGGGTCTGGTTCATGATGATTCCTCCATCAGAAGATAGATGTTCGGCATTATAAGCTAAAACAGTATATCACAATTTTGCCGTGGGAACACGAGGCA
>DMJC01000088.1 GCA_003451915.1 Clostridiales bacterium | reverse complement strand
CTCATAGTTTTCGAATGAGCTCTTATTTTTACATCTTGATTGATGTAAAAGCCCTGTTGAAATGATTCGTGATTACACTCGTGTGTATAATGGATAAAAATCATGTGCTTTGCCTGACGATTAATTTTGTTTTAAAACGTACAGGACTGGGGGTCGTTTTGCTTTCTATCATCTGGTGAAGCATTTCGATGGCTGCCTTGCCAATCTCCTTTCTCTGCATTTCCATCGTCGTAAGCGTTGGACTGATAAACCTGCTGAGGCTTGAATTGTCAAATCCTATGACTGATATGTCCTCAGGAACCCGGTATCCCATATCAATGACGGCTTTCATGCCAATACAGGCTAAATTGTCATTCCTGCCAACAATACCATCGATCTTAAAACCTTCACGTATCAGCTGCTGAATTTTCTCAATCACCTGTGATTCTTCACTGCAGCCTGTTATTTTATTTTTTTCTGATACCGGCAGACCACTCTCAATCATCTGGTCAATAAATCCACGCATCCTGAGATCTGAATACGAGCTGAAATTACCGCGGGAGCTTATCCGGTCAAGATATAGTATGCTTTTTCGAGATTTTTCAACCAGGTGCCTGACACATTCCCTGGCTCCTTCATATAGGCCGGTATTGATGATTCCGGCACCGGTAATGGTTTCGTAGTCCCGGTTTTCGAGCAGAATAACCGGAATCTGGGCGTTGATCAGCTGCTGAATGTAGACTTCGGGAAAACTGATCGAACTGATGATGATGCCATCATATTGACGGGCGATGATGTTGGAAACAAAACTCTGTGTGTTCCGGTTTGAGCAGAGTGAAATGAAATATCCGTTATTATATGCGAATTGTTCCATTTCGCTGATAATCTGGCTGAAATGTTCATTAGTTATTTGGTCAGCTATGAATATGATGTTATTGTTACGTTTTCCTTTTAACGCACGGGCTATGTGGTTTGGATAATAGTTGAGTTTCGCGATCGCATCTTCCACACGCTTGCGCTTATCTTTGTTCACGAAACGATTGTTGTTGATAACATATGAAACCACTGTCACACTTACATCAGCAAGTCTGGCGACATCTTCTCGAGTAACTCTTTTATATGTATTACTCATGCTAACCTCGTATAAACACGTGTGTACTTTTTCTTTGATTATACAAGGCATAATCTGGTATGTCAATCAATCTGGCCTATTCAATCGATAAAATTTTGAACTCACAAGTCAATATCGAAATTGACGTCGGTCATCGCGGCAATCTGGCCAAATACTTCACCGAAAATGGCTAATCCTTCATCGAGCTGGGCGTTGGTGTGTGTCGCGGTGTAGCTGGTGCGCTCCAGGCAGGAGTCTTTGTGAACCGCCGGCGGCAGGACTGGATTGACGTAAACGCCGTTTTCCAAAAGGGTGTGGGCTGTGAAGAGCGTCCGGCCAACCGAGCCGGTCAGGATCGGCACGATCGGCACGATGTCATTGCCACTGTCATAGACATGGACGTGCGGCAGTTTCTGAAGTCCGTGTTTCATATAGCCCGCGATCTCATTGAGCCGGCGGACCCGCTGCGGTTCACTCTCCAGAATGCGCAGCGATTCCCGGGCGGCAGCAACCTGTGACGGTGCGATGGATGCGCTGAAGATAAACGGACGGGCGTTGTGCTTTATATAATTGATGACCTTTTTGCTGGAAGCAATGCAGCCGCCCAACGATGCGAGTGTTTTTGAGAATGTGTTCATGATGATGTCGACGCCGTCGGTCAGGCTGAAATACTCTTCGGTGCCGCGGCCGTGCTCGCCGAGCACACCGATCGAATGGGCATCATCGACCATGACACGGGCGCCGTATTTTTTCGCCAGCCGGACAATTTCCGGCAATTTGCATATTTCGCCTTCAATGCTGAACACACCGTCGGTGACGATCAGGATGCCGGCTTTTTCATCGGCGGCGCAGCGGTTCAGCAGGCGCTCCAGATCCTGCATGTCACTGTGCTGGTATTTGATCGTCCGGGCAAAAGACAGGCGCGTGCCATCGACGATGCTGGCGTGATTCATGGAATCCGACAGGATATAGTCATTACGGCCGGCGATGGCTGAGATGATCGCCAGGTTGGTCTGAAAGCCTGTGGAGACGATCATGGCGTCTTCTTTCTGCAGAAACTTTGCCAGAGCCGCTTCCAGCTCGACATGTATATCCAGCGTGCCATTCAGAAAACGAGAGCCTGAGCAGCCTGATCCATACTTTTCGACGGCCTTGATTGCGGCTTCCTTGACCCGCGGGTCCGAGGTCAGGCCCAGGTAATTATTCGATCCGAACATCAAGGTCCTGCGGCCTTCCATCATGACTTCAGTGTCCTGACCCGAGGTCAGCATGTGGAAATAAGGGTACAGGCCGAGCTCAATCGCCTGATCGACCCTGGTGAACTCGTCACACTTCTGGAATAGATCCATTCTTCATTATCCTCCTGATTTTCCTTTTTACATGCATTGATATAATAACATATTTTGACATAATTGGATCAAGCATTCTATAATGAGCATTTTGCATTGATCGGCGAAAGTTCCTACAATTATGTTGTCTGTTATCTGGCGATTGTCAACTGGGTTGGAGTGATCGTTCCCATTGACAAAGAGCTGTCTGATGATGAAGTCGCCAAACAGCTGCGCATTTGCGATGCAGCTGCTGTTTTCTGCTCAGATATTCAGGCCCAGCGTATGCCTGCGATCCAGAACGAATGTCCGGATATCCAGCAGGTCATCAAGCCACATATGCTGAAACAATTGATTGCAGCTGGACAGGAAATTCTGGCCAAGGGCGAACCCATTGCTTTTGATCCGAAAGTTGATGCCGGTAAAACATGTTCAATCATCTTTACTTCCGGCACAACCGGGGCTAACAAAGGCGTCATGCTGTGCCATCGCAACATTACCGCCGTTCTCCATTCCGCGCTGTCGATGTTCAAGCTCGCCGACACCTATTTCTCGGTATTGCCGATCAATCATACAGTTGAAATGAATCTGTTCATTTTAGGCAGCCTTTATGCCGGGTTCACGGTCTGCTTCAATGACGGTCTCAAAAATATCAAGGAAAACCTGAAGATTTTCAAGCCCGATATGTCGATGATGGTGCCGATGCTTGTTGATCATCTGCACAAAAATATCTGGAAAGAGGCCCAAAAGTCCGGCCAGGCCGCGAAACTCCGGATCGGCATCTTGATCAGCAATCTGCTGCGGAAATTCGGCGTTGATCTGCGCAGCAAGCTTTTTGCCCCGATCCTCGACGGACTGGGCGGCAATCTCAAATTGATCTTCTGTGGCGGTGCTCCCTTGAATCCGGTTCTGGTCAAATCGTTTTCCGATATCGGGATCGACATCTACAACGGCTATGGCATCACCGAATGTTCACCGCTGGTTTCCAGCAACTGCCCCCTGTCGCAAGTGCCCGGAAGCGTTGGTTCCGTCGCCCCTGACTGCGAGGTCCGGATCAGCGAAACCAGCGAGGATGGCACCGGCGAAATCCAAGTCAAAGGTGACAATGTCATGCTCGGTTATTACAAGGATGAAGAGGCAACCCGCAAGTCGTTTACCGAAGACGGGTGGTTCAAGACAGGTGATATCGGCTGTCTGGATAAGGATGGCAATGTCTTTATCACCGGCCGGGCAAAAAATCTGATTATCAGTGACAATGGCAAGAATGTCTGTTCCGAAGAGCTCGAGGAGTGCCTGATGAACCAGATCTTTTACCTGCGCGAGGTTGTCGTTTACGCGACCAAAGACAAGATCGGCCATGATCGGATCATCGCGGCCGATGCCTTTCTGGACCCGCAATACATCATTGAGACGGGTCTGGAGCGGGCTCGCGTCCTGCTCAAGGCAGATGTTGCCAAGGTGAACAAACATCTGGCGAAGTTCAAACGGATCTCGCTGGTCAATATTCGCGAAACCGAGTTTGATAAAACAACGACTAAAAAAATCAAGCGGAACTATCAGCAGGCTTAGAAGTAATATTTATAACTTTATCCGCTTATTGGATAATAAATATCAAAAGTTATATTGACATATGCTGTAATTTATTGCATTATGGTAATACAACTTTGTCCGCTCGGTGATTTCATTTAGTTTAATTTTATAAGGATGTGATTTGATGCTGCCACTTGAGAATATCAAGGCGCTGTTCGAAAGGTATAACGGGATGATGCAGACACACGATCTTTATAAAGCTCACCTCTATTACAATGACATTCAAAGGCTCATTCAGCTTGGATTAATTGAAAAGGTCCGATATGGCTATTACCAATGGCTCGATGATAACGCTTACAGTGAAGCAAACGTTGTGACTCGACTGTTTCCGGATGCAGTCATGTGCATGGACACTGCATTGTTTTACTATCGATATAGCGATCGAACACCAAAAGCCTGGCATCTGGCCGTGAGCAAGGACAGTAATAAAAGCCGCTTCAAAATCGATTATCCTTTTATAAAACCATATTATATTGAACCATCGATTCTATCGCTTGGCCAAGTGGATGGATTGATGGACGGGCATATTGTTCGCGTTTATGATAAAGAACGCACAATTTGTGACTGTCTGCGATATATGGGCAAGATGGATCGTGAGATTTTCAATAAAGCTATTCGCAGTTATGTCGACGATAATGAAAAAAACCTTCCTCGATTGCTTGAGTATGCTAAAAAGCTGAGGATTATGGGCAAAGTAAAAATGGTAGTCGGAGTGTGGCTCTAATGCAGGATGTGGG
>DMJC01000136.1 GCA_003451915.1 Clostridiales bacterium | reverse complement strand
ACGGTGTTGTGTCCGAATAGCCCCGGTTCCCGTGCGGTATGCAGTTGTCAAGGTGCTGGTGAAGGTCTGTCTCTCAAGGCCCTCACTTAATAGCCACGGGGATTAAAAGTTTTAAGCCCCTAGCTGAGAAGTTTTTTTAGTTTTTGATGGATTTTTTTGAGACGATCGTGTATGGCCGCAACAGAGACTGCTTCTTCATTGGCGATACTGGTCATAGTTCGGTTTTCAAAGTAGATCTTTCGAATGAGGTCTTGCTGCTGAGGCAGCAGTTCGGACATGACTTTCCTGAGTTTGGCCAGGTTGGTTAGATGCGCAGCAATGGCTTCCTTTTGCTCAAAAACGGCTGCTGGTCCGGCAGCTTTGTCAGCAGGATCGAACCCGGCAGCGGCTAATTGATCCAGTGAAGAATGGCGCCGCGTTTCTGCGCGATCGCGGTTTGACTGATCATGCTCGATGGCGATGACAACATTACCGAGCTCGGCATCAACTTCGATTTCCACGGTTTCCCCGGTAACAAAGGTGTATTTGATTTTCATAGGTGTTGGCTCCTTCGCATGTGCTGCTCATGGCAGCTGAAAAGCGAAGAGCCGGATGTGCCTGACCTAAAAAAGGGCGCATGAAATACAGGTCGGGTTTTACTCGACTTTTCGCTTTTCTATTCGGCTGTTACCGCGAAAGGGGCTATGGCGGCCGAATGACTTGTCTCATGTGAAAAATCCCTTTTTAGGCATAAAAAAAGGCCGGGTATGCAGACTAGTGATCTCGCTTGAAGAGACGGCTCTTTCTAGTCTCATGCCCGGCCATTTGGACCTCGTTGGGTTCAACACGCATCGTGCGCTTTTCTTGGTTGAACCACGGATCACCTGCTCGTTACACTCGTATATTCAATTTTTCAAAATTGACTAAAAGTCGATTATGACGTGTTCATCTCGACCATCCTTTTTGATATTCTGGGTTTAGATTTGGGGTTATAGACGACCTCAATGATCTTGCTGCAATTCTGGCATTTGGTTGAAAACGTTATCTTGCCACGTATCAATGTAAATAGCATTCTTTTATGACAAACAGGGCAGTAGATTTGCATGCATTTCATAGCTGTCTTAACCTCGTTATAATCAGAAGCTAAACAATTTCGCGGTCAAAGGATTGATGCACTCAAAACCCGGCTCTGGCTGGCGATACTGCCTGGGTTTGAGATACTTCAGTTTGAGCAGACGAATCTCAGCTGCCAGAATTGAAACACCAAATGTAATGGCAGCGATTCGGATGATCTGCTCACGCTTCGCCCTAGCGTAGTATTCACCGAGCAGCTGATACTTCATCTTCATTGATTCACGGTGTTCACTGACGTAGTTTTTCATAAATGCGTGAACCGCTACAGCAGGCATAAGCAGGGCAGAAGCAAAATTATCCGCCTGCCATTCCAGCCAGTCGATGTGATCTGTTGTTCCGGTTTTTCGACAAATAATTGATTGGCCTTGATACGAAGGACGATGCAACAGCCAGTGCGCACACTCGTGAGCGATGGTAAACCTGCCGCGATATTCATGTCTCTTAATGCTGGTGCTATCAATTAGCGCTGTTCCAGCCTTGACGTTCAAAGATCGCATTTCGTTTTGTTCGGAATCATAGATGGGAACAACGCAATCGGAAAAAGCTAGCATACCCAAAATGGAACCATTATTGGACAGCTCGGCAAAATCAAGGTTGATTCCAAGATAGTTTTCGGCAAAATCATCGATGTCCAAGTTGCCTGGCTGCGTGAGCAAAGTCTTGTTATACACCGATAACTGATTATATGCCAAACGTTCGATGTCCAGGCTGCTCAGGCGAGAAACGCCCTTATTACAAGATTTCAAGTCAACTAAACTCATCTGATTTCAATCTCCTGTCACAATGTTTACACGTATGCTAAAATGTCAACATCGTCCGCGTTCTTTATGGGTTTTTCCATTGTCAGCCGGCTGATCGACTGGTCTGATGTCATCTCAGCCGGCAAGTCCTTGACCGATGTGACTGATGACTTAGTGTAAAATCATTGTATGGCGCAGCGATTAAAAATTCAATCTAAAGATTTGCAAGCCTCGAACAAAAACAAACGTTCGGTTTTGTTAGCAGATTTTGCCGATTCTACGGCAGTTTCTGGATTTCGTCGCATTTTGAAATGTTAAAAAATGAAGTTATTCGCTTTTCCGACGTCGACTTTCGACCTCATCAATGAAATTGAGCCAGTCTTCCAGCAGCGCACCGTTATCTTTTGCTACACGCAGCGCCAGCCGGATCGTATCTGACAGCTCGGAGTTCATGATGTAATCGGGCAGGTCAGGGGAGACCTCCTGACGGCCTTTGCCGGCTAGGTCGTACATCTCGATGAGGTCTTCGCCGACAATCGAAAGCACACTTGCCATTTTATCCAGGAGTTCTTTGCCTGGTGGATCGCGCCGATCATTTTCGATATCACTGATATACCCTGCTGTTACGCCGATTTCAGCAGCGAAAGCGCGTAATGTTTTCTTCCCGGAACGATGTGCCTGTAAAAATGAGCCGAATGTAGGGGGTGAGTTGGTCATATGTTAACCTCGTTCTGGCGCTTTATATGTAAGCATGTTTGTAAACAAATATAGCTTTATGGTTATATTTTGTCAATTGATCTGGTGATTTGCAAAGAAATATATGAAGACAATTGATTTGTTTTTAGTCAAGAGTGCAAGGGTGCAAGTGCAAATGAAGTCATCAGTTTGCACTCTTGAGGAAATTCTGCTCTTACCGACAGCTCTGTATGATATGCGATATTACAGTTTATGGCAGGCGTATTCTTCCAAAAGTGGTTCGGTCAACATTTTGGGCCTAACCTCTTTTGTTTGCTTGGTTTGTCCCAATATCTTTACGGTTACTTCCCGCAGCACCACCAGACATCGGCTTTGCCATTACTGTTCTGGCCGAAAAATAAAGGAACTTCTCGACCCTGGATCCGACAAAGATATCTGATGCCGGTGCCGCCGCACCTAATGTCCGCTGCCTGGCGCATGGTAGAATTTCCCGTACGGATCTGTGAGCGGCTCGGGGGGCGATTCCCCGGGCCTACTCGACCTAATCTTTACCTTCGAAATATTTAAGCGCTTTTAAATAATCATTTTCAATTTGATCAGTCGCATAAAGGTCCGAATCAATCGCCATTTTAAGTGCTTCAACAGCAGTCTGATAATCACCTATTTTTAGCGCGACAAAGCCAATATTATAATTTCTGTCTGGACTGTTTAATCGCCCGTTAAGAGGATTTTTCAAAATTTGATACTCGTCTGATTTGAGAATTTCAAGTGTATCTTGCAAGTTGCTAAAATGACTAAACCACGGCAGCGCTTGAGACTGAATAACATGCAGAGCGTCTGAAAAAACCGCATCCAGATTGCTGGCCATGGGATCGACATACCATATTCCTTTGGTTCTACAATCGGGAAATTCAATTGATGGTTCGATTTCCCCCCAGATGTGACATTGCGATGAATCAGGCCTATCTGGATTTGCTCTTAGTTTTGGTCTATACATTGGGGGAATTACCTTGATATAGAACCCCAGAAGGATAACAAATGAATGAGTGCTACACTTTAGTACATCGGCTCGAGATCGGTCAAACGAATAAATTTCAACTACATCAATAAAATCATCTCGAAAACGCCAGGCGATTCTACTTGTAAACGCTTCAAACCCATGATTATAGAGTATGGGGAATATAACACTTTTTATTGCCTTGTTGACCAACTGGTTTTTCGATTTACTCATACTATTCGTGCTAACCTCATTGTTGACTTGCGTTAAAGATGCCAGTTCCGCCACACTTAATATCTGCTACTTGAAGTACGGGAAACTGTCCCGATCGGATCTGTAAACGGCTCGGGGGGCGGTTCTCCGGGCCTACTCGACGCTGGATATTCTACATCAGTCAAAGCGCCGAAATTTATAAAAACGATTTATTGACCTGCTAACAATGACCCCTCCATTAACAACTTAATTGATTTCTCATCATCAGTATTGTAATCAATGGCAACAATATTTTTAATTTGAATAACTGACAAGCCGTCATTTTGGCCATAAAAATTTACTTTTGACATAGTAATATCATGACCTTGTATATCATAAATGGCTCCTGTTAAGTCATCATCATCGGAATTATCTAATAATATACTGACTAATGTTTGATGCCCTTTTGCTAGTTGTAATACCTTTTTTAACAAATTATCATTTTCCCCGAAGTTAGATAAATTGTCTAAAATATTCTCATTATCATTTTTATAACACTCATTAAGTTTCATCAATCGGTTTTCATAGCTTCCTTGGCTATCAATTCTAAAAACATCACATATTCTTCTAAGCGAAAATCCATCAAACCTTCCGTGTTTACTAATATTTTCAATGCAAAAGTACTCAGCGTCATATGCCAATACTTTTCCCGCACAAATTTGCTGTGAATCCAATATATTAAGGTAAACTGAAATTATTTCATGTAACGCTGAATTATACTTTATCAATTGTCTTATGCTTGAAGTGCTCATAATAATTCCTTTCTTGCTATTTTGCTATTCAAGTTCAAATTTGTTAGTGTTTCTTTTCTTCTTATCAGTCCTCGGTTTATACCTTGAATCTTTCTTCTCTTTTGCCCCAGACCTCCTTTTTGAATGTTTGTCCCAGTTTTTACCGTTTGAATGGTCTTTAATGCCATCTCCTGCTTTTGCAAAATTAATATTTATAATTATGGGATTATCTTCCACATACGCTAATGTACCAACAGCCAGACTTGTTGCTCCAATATAAGTTGCACCAGTAACTATTGAAGAGGCTGCAATGACAATGCCAGTTCCTGCTGCAGCTGCGGCTATAACTGGTGCAAATACTATAGCTGCAACACATAATAATGGGATACCAACGCAGATCAGTGCAGTGGTTGTTCCATCGCAACCATCGAAATCATAATAATTCACGGGATTATTTGCGCAATAGGCGAACATATTTAATCCCAGAAGACTAGTACCAGGATTAAGCTGTCCATCCGCATTAACAAACCTCCCCCAGTCAGGATTATAATACCTTGACTGCAGGTAGTACAGCCCCGTCTCCGTATCGAACCTGTATCCGCGATACCTGTACGGGTTATCAACGCCCAGCGTCGACGCCAGACTGCCGGTTGTGCTCATCAGTTTGCCCCAAGCATCGTAGGTGTATTCGACAACCACCGCACCCGTGCTGTTGATCAGCTTGATGATGTCCCCCTGCGCATTGCGCACATAGAAGTACATGCTGCCGTTATACTGCATCCCCCACAGACTGCCGGAAGCGTCATACGTGTAATAGATCGGATTATTCGTGCCGGTCTTCTCCCAGGTGATCTTTCCGCCCACCACGTTGTAAACCGTGGTTACACTATTTACAGTCTTCTCAGTCCGAATACCCGATTCGTTGTACTTGTAGCTGGCTGTCGTTGTGCCATTGGTGATCTGCTGCAACTTTCTGCCTTGAGCCCAGGTATAGGTCCAGGTTCCGTCAGTCAGCGGGTTGCCGATCTCGTCATAGGTGATTGTAGCCCCGTTATAACTGGTCAGCTTGTCCTTCCAGGCCGTGTCAGTATAAGTGTAGCTGATCGTTTCCAGCGCCGTGCCCACCGCACCGTCACCATCGACAAAGGCGTATTTTACTTTGGCTATGATGTTGCCGCCGACATCGTAACTGAACAGCTTGGTATACGCCGTTCCGCTCCATTTGTAGTTTTCCCGGATCAGCTGGCCAAACCCGTCATAGCGATACTGCGAGTAATTGCTGGCATCCTTGTAGACCTGGGTGATGTAGCCCCGGTCATCGTAACTGTAGGTCAGCACCTCGCCGCCATTGTTAACCGACTGCACCCGATAGGACAGCGTCGAGTTCGTGCCATTGCCCGGTACATAGCCAACCGAGCTGGTATACAGCGTGGTCCCGCCGTTCTTGATCGTGGTCGAGGCCGTGCGATTGAGGTTTAGCGTGTCATAGGCCCAGTTCTTGCTATAGGTGCCGAAGGTAGTCGATGTTGGCCGGGAATCGTCGTCATAAGCGTAGCTGGTCTGGTAGGTGACGCCGCCCAGAAATTCCTTGAATAGACTCAGGGCGTTGGCCGTGTTGAAGGTGTACTGGCTCCAGTTCAGATTCCCCGAGGCGTCCTTGGATGTTATTTTGCCCAGCCGATCCAGCGAGTCATACTCGTACCAGTATTGCTTGTTCTGGACCAGATCGTTGAGATAACCGACATTGCCGCTGTCGTCGTATTCGTATTTGTAGAGTGCAGTTGAGCCCTCGCTGACGGTCTTGAGCTGATCAAAGCCGTCATAACTGTAGTTCATGACATCGCCATTGCCGTAGGTCAGCGCATTGAGTCGGCCTGTTTTGGCCTGTAGGGAGTAAGTGACCAGGTTATTGCTGGTGCCGGTCACCTGTACCCCTGTAGTCCAGCCCAGGCCATTGGTCTCAAAGTCATAACCGACTGTTCCGGACGTGCTGTTGTGCGCAACGTTTATCAGGCGATCGTCCAGATATGTATAAGTGTTGGTCATGGTGACGCCGCCCGAGGTCTGGTAAGTGCTCAGCAGGGCGTCGGTATTGGCGTTATAGGTGTTGTTGACGGTGTTGCCTAGCGGATCGACCACACTGCCCAGGGTTCCCTTGTAACTGTCATAATTGTAATTAACTGTCTTGCCGAACGGGTCAGTGACAATGTCGGTATAATTGCCTGAGTTATAAGTGACTGAGGATTTGATGTTGTTGGTTGCATCACCCACCTTGGCGGAGGTCTGGTTGCCATAGATGTCATAGGTGAAAGTATAAACGATGCCCTCGGCGCTGGTGGCAGTCAGTAAATTGTGCTTTGTATCGTAAGAATAAGTGAAAGTCTTGCCGCTGGTGTCGATGTATTTCATCAAGTCGTTATTGGTGTTGTAACTGAAATGCTCTTGGTTATCGGCGGATTCATAGCCTGAGACTATGTTGCCAGTTTCAAGTTGTACGCAGTCAAACCAGGCGGTGCCTGTGCTGTAATAAATGAGACAATAAATATGCACAAGATTGCCGATCGCATCAGCGGGGATAGTAAAGGTTGTAC
>DMJC01000172.1 GCA_003451915.1 Clostridiales bacterium | reverse complement strand
CTGCAGCGACAATATTGGAAATACGGAGTCGGGTGTCCAGTCGTGTTGTGTTGCCGCCGAGATCCGTAAGAACCAATGACACATTATAATCGCCAGCAACACCAAATGACGGTGTCTGTTCGAATCGGGCCGTGACCGTCGTCGCATCGGTGACCGCTGTTAAAAAATCCTCTGGCAGCAGCACGGCCAGCTCCGAAATATCCTGTGCTGTTACATTGGCAATGGGCGCAACGGTATCAAGGATCAGCAGACTTGATTCATAAACACGTTTGCCTACTTTGATCTGAACCGGGTAGGTGCCTGGCTGGTGACGATCAATAGTGGAAATATCAGTTACCCACTCGGCCTGGTCTGTGGAACGGTTTAAAAAGTCGGCAATCTTAATATCAGTAGAACCAGCTTCGATCGTCACGCTATCCTTAACCGGATCAAAACTTAAAGCACCCGATAAAGACAGGGCTGCGACCCAGACGATAATAGCAACAGCCGCCAACACAACAATGCTGCGAAGTCTGGGCTGCCGGTTTTTTTTACGTTTTTCGGTTATAATATTCAACTTTTTCAAGTTATCCTCGATAAGCGCTTTGCAGCGATCTGACAATTAGATTTGGCAATTACGCCAGATAGCTTAGTATTATACCAAAAAGAGATAACGGATAATAGAGTGAAAGGTGAAAGGTGAAGGGTNNCCTGAGCTCCGCTCAGGTTTCACCCTTCGCCCTTCACTTTTCACCCATTATATGCTCCCCGCCACCTGGTAGGCGTCCCAGATCGCATACATGATATTGGCCACATTTTTCGCATCGCCGATGACATGGATGTCGGGTATTTCATACTTTAATTGCTCATATAGGCTGCGTTCAGCCTGGTAGCCTACGCACAGCAAGACTGTGTCAGCCTGGATTTCTTTGCGGCCTTCAGATGTGTCGATCAAAAGGCCCTGGTCAGTTGTCCGGACTGCCCGGGCGGAACAATGCACAGCGATGCCATTATAAGGAATCAATTCTTCCAGCATATCGCTGTTGGCGTGGCAAAGCGGAGCATTAAGTTTGAGGATTTTATCGAGGGCCTCAACAATATGCACGGTCTTGCCTTGCTGCGCCAGCCAGAGTGCTGTTTCACAGCCAACTAAGCCGCCACCGACAACCACCACGTGCTGTCCGGTTTCTATCTCGCCAAGCAAAGCCCGGGCGGCCGGATAAACTTTTTCATGTTCGCCGAGGCTGAAGGTCACCGGTTTGGATCCGGTGGTGATCAGCACAGTATCGGCTTTGGCTGCCCGGATATAGTCAGCATCGACTTCGGTGTTCAGGCGGATCTCAACGCCTAGCTGGTGCAGCTCATGTTCAAACCAGCGAACGAGCGCCAGATCATCTTCTTTAAAGTCAGGTGCGCCACCGGGTAACAGATTGCCACCTAATTGGCCCGTTTTCTCACAAACAATCGGCTGATGTCCGCGCAGTGCGCTCACCCGTGCGGCTTCCATGCCGGCAACTCCACCGCCGACGATCAAAATCTTTTTTTTGCGGAGCGCCGGAATCAACGCCCACTCGCGTTCACGGCAGGCAGCCGGATTCACGGCGCAATTGAGTGCCGAATATTCCTGAATGCGGCCCATACAGCCCTCCTGGCAGGACAGGCAGGGACGGATCGCAGCTTGCCGGCCAGACCGTAATTTGTTGACATAGTCCGGGTTAGCCAGCAGCGGCCGTCCCAGGCTGATGATGTCACAGGCACCGTCTTCCATCGCCGACAAAGCAAGATCCGGATTATCCATACGGCCGGCGCAGATTACCGGTACATCAACAGCGTCACGGACAATTTTCGCATATTTGATGTACAGACCCTTTTCCTGATACATCGGCGGATGGCTCCAATACCAGGCGTCGTATGAACCGACATCAACATCAAGACAGTCATAACCATAGTCAACTAGCAGTCTGGCGACAGTAACACCCTCTGCAAGATCGCGGCCCATCTCAATAAAATCTTCACCGGGCAAGCCGCCATCACGCCAGCCTTTGATAAAGCTTTTCGGACTGTAACGGACGGCCACCGGGAAATCCTTCCCGCAACGGCTTTTAATTTCTTCGACAATCTCGCGGGCAAAGCGCAGCCGATTCTCCAGACTGCCGCCATATTCATCGGTGCGCTGATTGAACATGGCAATCGCGAACTGGTCAATGAGATAGCCTTCGTGTACGGCGTGTATTTCAACGCCGTCAAAACCCGCTCGTTTCGCATTAAATGCACCGTCGCCAAAGGCTCTGACAATACTTTTGATCTCGGGAATGGTCAGTTCGCGGCAGGTGATGTCGCGCCAGCGATGCGGAATCGGTGAAGGTGCGACCGGCGGAAATTCACCCAGGTTGGTCGGAATTGTAACCCGGCCAAAACCGCCGCTCATCTGCAGCCAGATGCGCGAATTAAACGCATGAACCCGTTCGGTCATTTCGCGTGCCGTCCGGATAAAATGAACTGGATTATATGTCGAACAGGGACAGTTGGGCATGCCGTGTTCTTCGACAATATTATCAACAAAAGTAACGCCGGTGATAATCAGGCCAGTGCCGCCTTTCGCTCTCTCGGTGTAATAATCCCGCCCTCGTTCATTAAAACCGCCTTCGGCGTCAGCAAGGCCCAACGGCCCCATCCACGCCATGGCAAAACGGTTGGCCAGCTGACAGCTGCCAATCAGTATCGGCTGGAAAAGCTTCTCGTATTTCATTGTTGAACCTCACTCTGGTAATTTCGTTGAACTCGTTCAATATAAATGAAATCAGATATAAATGTCAAGACTCATTACTCGTTACTCGTTACTTGTTATTTGTTACTCGTTACTCTCCTCTGATATAATGATATTATAGCTTGGTCAGGAGGTTCAGCCATGCGAAAAGTCTGACCTTTCAGACGGAACGAACTTAAGGAGGACAATCCAATGCGCAAAAGCGGTATTTTGTTGCCACTGAGCAGTGTTCCCTCACCTTACGGTTTTGGCAGTGCCGGACAGTCGGCCATTGATTTCATTGATTTCCTTAAGACCGCAGGACAGACTTGCTGGCAGGTTCTGCCGATCGGCCCGATCGGTTACGCTGATAGCCCGTACCAGAGTTTTTCAACATTTGCTGTCAATCCGTATTATATTGATCTGGATCTGCTGGTTGCCCAAGGCCTGCTGACCTGCGATGAGATCTGTGCTTATGATTGGGGCGATTCGGCAAATTACGCCGATTATGGCCTGCTTTACCAGAATCGTTTTCCGCTCCTGCGCCTGGCTGCCAGCCGGCTCGATCCGCAATCTGATGATTTTCAAACCTTCCTCAGCCAGGAAGCTGATTGGATTGAGGATTATGCTTTATTCATGGCGATTAAAGTCAGTCTGCAGATGGTTGGTTTGCGTGAATGGCCAGCCGAACTGCGGCAGCGTGATGTGAGCGCACTGAAAAGGATTCAATCGGAGTTGGCACCTGAAATAATTTTCTGGCAGCAGCTGCAGTACATGGCTTTTCGGCACTGGCAGTCCGTCAAAGCTTATGCCAATGCACAGGGCATCTCGATCATCGGCGATGTTCCGATTTATGTATCGCCTGACTCCTCCGACCTGTGGGCTCAACCCGAGTTGTTCCAGACTGATGGCCATATGAACCTGGTTGATGTGGCCGGCTGTCCGCCTGACTTTTTCGCGCCGCTGGGCCAGTTATGGGGCAATCCGCTGTATGACTGGCCACAGCATCAGCAGACGAAGTACCAGTGGTGGCTGCGACGTCTGCGCCATGCCGGACGGATTTATGATGTAGTACGCATCGACCATTTCCGGGGCTTTGAAAGTTACTATGCCATTCCCAGCCAGGACAAAACAGCCGAGAATGGCTGCTGGAAACCTGGTCCTGATTATGATTTCATTCAGGCTGTGCTGCGTGAACTGCCTGATCTGGCGATTATTGCCGAAGATCTGGGTGTCATCACGGCAGGAGTCAAAGAGCTGCTGGCCCGGAGCGGCTATCCTGGCATGAAGGTCTTGCAGTTTGCCTTTGGCGATCGCAGCGGCAATGACTACCTGCCCTATAATTATGATCATAATTGTGTGGTCTATACCGGAACCCATGATAACACGACAACCGCCGACTGGCTCCGCACGGCGAGCCCGGATGAGATTGCCTTTGCCCGTGAGTACTTAGA
>DMJC01000181.1 GCA_003451915.1 Clostridiales bacterium | reverse complement strand
ACGGTCGGCGCGCTCGCCTGCCTGCTGATTTTGGGTTCGATGGCTGCTTACCCGATTGCCAGGATGCCTTCGAAATTCTCGGGATTTATCTACCTCTTGTTTTTGAGCGGACTGACCATGCCTTTCCAGTCGGCCATGATACCGCTCTACAAAGTGATGAAAGCTTTCAGCCTGATCAATACGCACCACGGCATGATTCTGCTCTACACCGCGACGACGATGGCGTTCACCATTTTCCTCTATGTCGGGTTCATGAAAACGATCCCCAAGGAACTCGAAGAAGCTGCGATGATCGATGGCTGCAACAGGTTTATGTCGTACCGGATCATTATCTTCCCCCTGCTGAAAACAATTACGGCTACCGCGGCGATTTTCGATACGATGCTCATCTGGAATGATTTCCTAAAGCCATTGCTTTTTTTCTCCGGAACCAACAAAGGGACCGTTATCACGTCGGTCTATGCTTTCCAATCGCAGTATGACACACAATGGGGCTATTTGTTCGCCTCCTGTATGTTAGCTTCTCTGCCGCTCTTGATTCTGTATTTGGCGCTTCAGAAATATTTTGTCAAGGGCATCGCTGCAGGCGCCATCAAAGGCTGAAGATCAAACCAGGAGGCATTATGATAACAGCTAACCGCCCCGAATATGATTCGATATACCCGCGATTGATCGGCTCCGGCACTCCGCTGGCCGAGTTGCGCGAAAAAGATGTTGCGACGTTGTCAGGATGGGACGAAAGCCATCCGCTGCTCGCGAACAGGCCAGATCCCCGTCGTGTGGATTATTATGACGTGGCCTACGGAACAGATCCGATGCAAAAACTTGACATCCATTTGCGCGGCGATACCCCGAAACCCGGCCCGATCGTCTTTTACATCCACGGCGGCGGCTGGTCAAGCGGCGACAAGAACTTCAGCCGTTTCTTTGCTCCGACCCTGCTGGACGCGGGTTACACCTTGATTTCGATCAACTACCGCTTGCAGCCCCAATTTCCATTTCCGGCCCAGATCGAAGATTGTGCCCTTGCGTTGAAATGGGTTGAAGACAATGGTGCCCAATATGGCTGCGACGCGAATCGGATCGCTGTAACGGGCGATTCCGCCGGCGGTCACCTGACGGCCCTGCTGGTGATCGGGAAAAAATGGCATCAGCAATTTGATCTCGACATCAGCCGGGTCAAGTGCTGGATACCCGTCAGCGGAGACCACGACCTGATGCTGGCTGAAAACCGATACAGCGGCATGATGATCGATATGGCTGAAGTATTTGGTTTTGACCAAAACGGCCAGATCGGATCGCCGGTCAATCACGTCTCGGGCGGTGAGCCGCCTTGCCTGATCATGCATGGCGGCGACGACTGGCTCGTACCCAAGTCAAACTCCGAAGCACTGGCCGCAAAATTAAGAGACAAAGGATCAGCGGTGGAATTGCGGATTGTCGAGGGCTATATGCACTGCAACATGTCGACCCGGTTTGGACTTGCCGGGCATGAACCGACTTCGATCATGATGGACTATCTGGCCAGGATGTTTCCGGCAAATTAATGGATGTGATTTTGAGGCAAATGCCTTAAAATATACAGGATGAGAATCCTGAAAATGAAAGTGGAGGGACGACCATGAAAAAAGTTTTAAGCTTGCTACTACTTACTGTTTTTCTGGTGATGACATTAGCTGCTTGTGGCCAGACTGTGACCACAACGACGGCGCCAGTCACCACGGGATCTACCGAGGTTAATAATGGTGAACCCGTAACCATTAAGTACCTTGACTGGACCAAAGCCGACCAGGTTATCCAGACTGTGACCGAGGCGTACATGAAAGAGTATAAAAACGTCAAAGTCGAGATCGAATTTGTACCAAACGATCAGTTCACGACGGTTCTCAAGACCAAGGTGATCAGCGGCGACGCACCGGATGTCTTTGGCATGCTGGTCGGTAGTGATCTAGAAGAATATGCCAAGGCTGGTTATGTCCTTGATCTCAGCAACGAGCCGTATATCAAAGATTTTGGCAATTCAGCCCTTGATACAGCGACAGTTGATGGCAAAATTTATGCTCTGCCGACCAAGATCAATGCCTCGGGTGTCTTCTATAACAAAAAAATGTTTGAAGACTACAAGCTGAGCGTGCCGCAGTCGTGGGAAGAATTCCTGTCCGTTTGCGAAACGATCAAGGGCAAAGGCATCATTCCGATTGCCCAGGGCCATAAGACAGCCTGGGCCTCGTTGATCATCCCTTACGAGATTATCGCGCAAACCCTTTATTATCAAAACGCGACCATTTATGATGATTTCATTTCCGGCAAGGCCAAGTTCAACGAAACCGGCTGGAATGACGCCGTGACCAAGTACCGTGAACTCTGGCAAAAAGGCTATTTCAACGAAGATTTCCTGGCGACGGACTATGCCCAGTCTGTAGCATTGTTCACCAATCGCCAGGCTGCCATGGTTATCGTGCCGACCTGGGCTTTGCCGCTGGTCAACAAAGGTGAGAACACGTCAGACTTTGGCTACTTTGCCTTCAAGATGAAAAAAGACAACCGGCCGATGAGTTTCGGCATGGTCGCATCGGCCCTCTGCCTCAGCTCATCGTCAAAGAATCTTGACGTCGCTAAACATTATCTCACCTACTGGACAAAAGATGATAACTGGAGCCAGATTTCGGGTACCCAGGCCGTGCCGACCAAAACAACCATCAAGGCAAATTACGACCCGATCATCAAGGACTACATTGAGTCTCTGGATCTTGACACCGACATCACATCGATCGACAAGGGCTGGCCGCTTGGTGTACAGCCGATCCTGCTGAAGGGCTATAGCGAAATGTTTGCCGCTGGCCGCGAGCCCTCAGCCTTCCTCGAAGAGATGGATCAAGAATGGGCCCGTTATAGAAAAGAACAAGCCGGCAATTAAGGACGCAGCATCCTGAATCGAAACATGGAACATGGAAAAGGCGGTATCCGCAATCATTGGTGCTCAAGCGGCATCGGGTGGTCTGGAGACCGCCTTTTTCCTCTTCTTGCCCTATTGTACATGAACAGAACATCAATAATGTGATATTATCAAATCACCAGATTGAGGCGGGTCAAAAAAAAAA
>DMJC01000297.1 GCA_003451915.1 Clostridiales bacterium | reverse complement strand
CCGCAGTTGTCATTGATAACTGCACAGGAACCGATGGGCATGGCTGATGGCTACCGGCCCTCGCGACTGGTCCTTCACCAATCACCGGCTCAAAACAGCTTCTATGCTGAAGATCCTTTGCCGGCCACATACGATCTCACAGCTCTCAACCGCGTCAGTCCTGTCAAGGATCAGGGAACTTCCGGCGCATGCTGGGCTTTTTCAGCGATTGGTTCACTCGAATCAGGACTTCTGCCGCTGCAGCCTGCCGACTTTTCTGAGAATAATCTGAAGAATGAGAGTGGCTTTGATCCGGATCCCAACTCCGGCGGCGGGAACAATGATATGGCAATAGCCTATTTAGCCCGCTGGAACGGACCACTCCTGGAAACTGACGATCCGTTCGACCCCGGCTCAACAACATCTGTTACCGAAACACAGGCTCAGGTTCATGTTCAGGATGTCATCGCCCTGGCTCGCCGGACCGGCCCGACCGATAACGATGCAATCAAACGGGCGATCATGGACTATGGTGCTGTTTCTGTTTCGATGTACATGGGTGGACAGAACACCAGTCAGATAGCAGCAGGAGCGACAACCAGCTATTTCAGCAGTGTCGCGGCAACACCCAATCATGCGGTGCTGCTGGTCGGGTGGATTGATGGCCGCCCAGCTGCCGATTTTACGGATTATGATTCCGGAAATGCTGTGCCGTCCGGCGATGGTGCATTTATCGTTAAGAACAGTTATGGCACAGACTGGGGTGCCGACGGTTATTTCTATATTTCCTATTATGACGTCAATCTTGCGAAAGATAATTGTTTCGTTTATCCGGCTGCTGAACCGGTAATTAACTATGCAGTGAATTACCAATATGATCTGCTGGGCTATACTGGGTCAGCCTCGTATGGCGGCGATATCTGGATGGCTAATATTTACACCAAGCAAACGGAAGACGGCGACCTGGCGGCAGTCAGTTTCTACAACTTGCAGACCGATACGACCTATCGTGTTTATGTCATCGAGGATTTTTTATCTTCAGCTGACCTGGATGCCGGCAGAACTTTGGCAGCGACCGGTACGCTTGCCGATTGCGGGTATTTCACGGTGGATCTCGATGCACCGGTATCCATCCAGCCAGGTCATCAATTTGCAGTTGTTGTTCAACTGACATCTGCAGGGGCGTCCTATGCGCCAATCGAACAGGCTGTGTCCAATTATTCCAGTGCTGCAACGGCTCATACCGGCGAAAGTTTTGTATCATACGATGGCAGTTCCTGGCAGGATCTGACAACGGTGATACCGTCTGCTAACCTGTGTCTGAAAGCTTTCACGTTATCCAGGACTGTTGTTGAATATACCGATCCGGTAACCGGGCTGATCGTTGATCTGGCGACCGGCACGATTATCGGTCATACTGGATCGCCTGCTGATCTGATTATTCCTGCAATGATCAATGACATTGCGATCACGGCCATTGGATATGAAGCCCTGGCTGATTGCACAGAATTGGAGTCGGTGTCGCTTCCAGACACCGTCGGAATCATTGGTGACAATGCTTTTCGCGGCTGCATCTCGCTGAATCAAGTTAATTTCGCCGGGAACTGCCCTTCGATTGCTGCTGATGCTTTTTCAAACACGGCAAGTTCACTGAAACTTTATTATCATATTGCGTATGCAGCCAGCTGGTCCGTTTATACAGGATATCCGACCCAGGCTTACTGCCTTCTGAAGCTCGATTTGCTGGACGGTACTCCGCCGGTTTCGCTGATAACCGATGTTGTTGACGGGAAGATCAGTCCACCCAGTGCGCCATCCCGGCTCCACCATGCGTTTGCCGGCTGGTACCATGACGCCGAACTGAACACGCCGTGGGATTTCGCGTCAGATGCGGTCATCGCTGATCTCACGCTATATGCGAGATGGACGGTGAATCAGTATACCGTCCGATTTGTCGATTGGGATGGCAGTGAACTGAAAATTGAACAGGTTGAATACAATCAGTCAGCGACGCCGCCGACGGATCCAGTCCGGGAAGGCTACATGTTTACCGGATGGAGCCAGTCATTTGACCAGGTTTCAGGTGATCTTGAAATTATGGCAGTCTACAGTGAAGCAAGAGTTTTCAGCAGTTCTTTGCTGATTCGATACGAAAAAAGCCTGATCGGTCCACTTGCTGCCGGAACCACTGTCAGTCAACTTTTGCAGCAGATCACGAATGATCCTGCCCATTTGGTTTTCAAGGACCGCGCAGGAACGATCATCACTGATCCTGCTGTGACTCTGGCGACCGGTATGACGGTGATGATCGCAGACCAGCCTTCATCAGTGCTTACGATGGTGATCAAAGGGGATCTGACCGGTGATGGTGCTGTCAGCGCGCTCGATCTCCTGCAGCTGAAAAAATATTTGCTGGGGCAGATCAGCCTAGATGGCGCTTTTCTTGAATCAGCCCTGGTGACGGGGAATGCCAATCCGTCAGCCCTTGACTTGCTGCAGATTAAAAAACACCTGTTAGGCCAGATTTCAATCCAATTACTTCAAACGAGTCCAGCGGTAATTAGTCAATA
>DMJC01000300.1 GCA_003451915.1 Clostridiales bacterium | reverse complement strand
GTCCATCCAGCGCCTCGGCAATGGCTCGATTGGAAATCTCCAGAGCCTCGGCAATCGACTTGCCCTTAAGCAATTCGGTCGCCATCGAACTGGTGGCAATGGCAGCGCCGCACCCAAAGGTGCGGAATTTGATGTCGGTAATCACATCATCGTCGATCTTGACCGACATTTCCATAAGATCGCCACACACCGGATTGCCGACCATGCCGGTGGCATCAGCATCGCTGATTTCGCCGACATTACGGGGATTCATGAAATGGTCCATCACCTTATCACTGTATTGCATTTAAAGGCCTCACTTTCGTTGTTCCGGTCAATCACCGGGGCATATTATGAATTAGCGTTTTTCAGATAGTCTTCGTAGAGTGGTGACATGTCGCGTAAGCGCTGGACAATATAAATCAAGTCTTCAATCAAAGCATGGACATCGTCCATTGTATTAGAGTGGCCGAACGTCACTCGCAGTGAACCATGGGCGATTTCGTGCGGCAGTCCGATCGCGAGCAGGACATGCGATGGATCAAGTGAACCGGATGTGCAGGCTGAACCGCTGGAACATTCGTAGCCAAAATGGTCAAGCATTAACAAAATTGATTCGCCTTCTATGAACTGAAAAGAAAAATTTGCATTGTTGGGCAGTCGGCGGGTCGGATGGCCATTAAGGCGGGCATGTGGAATTTTCTCGAGAATGCCTGAAATCAGAGCATCGCGCAGACCAGCCAGCCTGGCGCTGTTTTCCGGCATTTCTGCGACAGCCAGCTCGAAAGCCTTGGCCATGCCGACAATTGACGGAACGTTTTCAGTGCCGCCGCGACGTTTGCGCTCTTGCGCGCCGCCGTCAAAGAAATTGGCGATGCGGATGCCTTTGCGGATAAAGAGTACGCCGACGCCTTTGGGAGCATAAAGTTTATGGCCGGAAAATGACATCAGGTCGATTCCCAGCAGACGTACATCGATCGGAATCGCACCGGCAGCCTGGACAGCATCGGAATGAAAGATGACCTTTTTTTCTCTGCAGATGGCTGCAATCTCTGCAATCGGCTCGATGACGCCGATCTCGTTATTGGCCATCATGATCGACACCAGAATTGTATCCGGCCGGATAGCCGCGCGAACGGCCTCAGGATCGACCAGGCCCTCATGGTCAACTGGCAGACGGGTTATTTCATAGCCATGCTTTTCCAGCGTGTCACAGGTGTGCAGAACGGCATGGTGCTCGATCGCCGAGGTGATGATATGGCGGCCTTTTGCCTGGTGTGCTTCAGCTATGCCTTTGATCGCCCAGTTGTCGGATTCGGTTCCGCAAGATGTAAAGAAGATCTCGCCGGGATCGGCGTTGATGCAGCGGGCGATGGTGGACCTGGCTTCTTCCAGTGCGTGAAAAGCATCACGGCCGTCTTTGTAAAACGATGAAGGATTGCCGAAGACATTGGAAAAAACCGGTAACATCGCTGAGAGAACTTCAGCCCGTACAGGTGTAGTTGCGGCATGGTCTAAATATATCCTTCGTTCGTGGCTCATCGTGTCTGCTCCTTCACGGTTGATATCAATGATACTTTATGCTTTGGCTGTATTTCATGTAGTAACGGAGGTTACCTTATGACATTATTTCCTACTATTATGCTAGGATTTTATTTGCGGCAAGGTGGACCCGGCATGAGGCATGATGATGACCTTGGCTGATTCGCCGAGTTTCTGCAAAGCGTCAGATATAGCCAGTTCCAGATCATTGTAAGGCTTCATGAAGGTCTTGGCAGCTTTATCCGGCGGCATGTCAGAAACAAAATAAACCTCAGCATTTGCCAGAACCATGGCGATGGCCACAGCTTTATGGCCGCCGAGCCGGAATTCCTGGCGGATACGGGTCAGCAGGTCGGCAGGCTTTTCAGCAGCAGTCAGCCATTCCTCAAAAACACGCTCGCCAAAACCCTCGGCACATTGGCCGGCCAACACGATGATTCCACCGGGTCTGACTGCATTGCGTGCGTTGTCGAGAGCCTTTTGGGTCTGATAGAGATTGATATCTTTGGGCAGTCCGCCAGGCGTTGCGATAACCAGATCTGCCAAAGCCGGAATTTCGATTTTATACATCTGGTCGAGATAAGCACAACCGGCGCGATGAGCCGCGCGATGATCACCGGCCACGGCTTTGACGATTCTCTTCTCTTCATCAAGAACCACATTGAGGATAAAGTCACAGCCGACGATGTCCGCGGCCTCTTCTATATCCAGTCGCAGCGGATTATCCTCGATGGCTCCAGCCCGGGCGGCCGGCAGAATCATGCGGCTATGATTGGCCTGAATTGCTTCGCGGTCAGAGACCCCAGGCATCAGAGCTTTACCGCCGCCGCTGTATCCTGCAAAATAGTGATATTCAATATTACCGACACAGATACGATGATCCGCCTGGGCAACGATCGATGTAATGTTGACAGGCGTGCCAAAGCTGGTAACGCCCAGGTAGACTGTATCTTCCGGGTCACTGTCAACGGTATGGACTTTGCTGTAAACTTCATCACCAACCAGGCGGCGCTTCTCGTCTTCAGTATGGCGGCGATGACTGCCGAGGGCAAAAACAACAGTGATATCATCTTGATGGATGCCGGCTGCCTCCAGTTCTTCGATCAGCGGCGGCAATATCTTGGACGAGGGACATGGCCGGGTTATATCGCTGGTGATGATACAGACATTTTCACCCGGTATCAGGATTTCGCTCAATGGGGGTTTCCCGATGGGCTCCTGTAAAGCCCGGCGGATCTCATCGACTTCATCCAATGTCTGATCAGGTTCCCAGGCTTTCATTTCCATCAGCAAATTCTGATCATCGAGACTAAACGTTCGCTGTCCGGCGCCGTAACCAATTCTGAATTGCTTAAGTGCCATGCTGGGTGCTCCTCCTCTTGTCGAGCCACTCCTTGATCCGGCTCTCATAGCCATTGCTGTATGGCTCATAGTAAATCGTACCTTTGATTTCTGCCGGCAGATAGTCTTGGTCGACAATATTACCCGGATAATCATGGGCATACTTGTAGCCCTGGCCATAACCAAGGTCAGCCATGCCCTGGGCAGGCGCGTTGCGCAGGTGCATCGGCACCTCACCGGTCCGTCGGGTTGCTATGTCGTCCAGTGCTTTGTAAATCGCGCTGCAAGCCGAGTTCGATTTGGGACTAGTCGCCACGGCAATGGCCGCTTCCGACAGGATGATCCGGGCTTCAGGCAGGCCGACGGCCATTACCCCCTGATAAGCAGCCATGGCTATCGACAGCATTTGCGGATTGGCCATGCCGACATCTTCAGCTGCGCAGATCAGGATACGACGGGCGAGAAACTCGATGTCTTCGCCGCCATGCAGAGCCCGGGCCAGATAAAAGACCGCGGCATCCGGATCCGATCCGCGCATGGATTTGATGAATGCACTGATGTTATCATAATGGCTCTCACCATTCTGATCAAAGGCAATGCTGCGCTTCTGCATGCAGTCTTCCAGCACAGCTGTGCCTATGAAAATTTTGCCCGTGCCGTCGGGGGTGGTCGTGACCGCAGCTAGTTCTAAAGCATTTAAAGCGATGCGGGCATCTCCGTTGGACACATTGCAGATCATGGCCATCGCTGCGTCCTCGAGTTGGATCGGGTATTGGCCCAGTCCGCGTTCACGGTCATTTAACGCCATTTCGACAATCCGGCGGATGTGTTGTTCGCTCAGCGGCTGCAATTGAAACACGGTCGAACGCGAGATCAGCGCTTTATTGACTTCAAAAAATGGATTTTCGGTCGTGGCACCGATCAGAATCAGCGTGCCGTCTTCGACCTGGGGCAGCAGCGCATCCTGCTGAGCTTTGTTGAACCGGTGAATTTCATCGACAAACAGCAGGGTACGGCCGGCCGGGCACAAGATGGGATTCTGGGTATCGGCAATGATTCTTTTGATGTCAGCGACGCCGGCAGTGACTGCATTTAGCTTCTGGTAGCCGACATGGGTTGTATTGGCAATGACCCGGGCAAGTGACGTTTTACCGGTTCCTGGCGGGCCATAGAGAATGATCGATGCCAGTCGGTCGGCCAGCACCATGCGGCGCAGCATTTTACCCGGGCCCAGGATGTGCTCCTGCCCTACGAATTCATCCAGGGTCCGCGGCGCCATCCGATAGGCCAGCGGCTGAGGTTTGCCAGATTCGGAATTCAATTCTGGCCTCCTTTACACCCGGTCAGCATTCGCTCAAAGTGCCGGATAAAGCGGATATCGGGTATTGAGATCGGCGACACGCTGGCGGACCTGATCGGCTGATCCGGCGAAATCCTTCAGTGTCAGGCTGATCATTTCAGCAATTTCATCCATGTCAGCCGGCGTCATGCCCCTCGTAGTCACTGCTGGCGTACCGAGACGGATACCGCTGGTAACGGTAGGTTTTTCCGGATCATATGGAATGCCGTTTTTATTGCAGGTGATGTTGACTTCGTCAAGGCGAATCTGCATCTCTTTACCGCTGACGCCGGTACCGCGCAGGTCAACCAGCATCAGATGCGTGTCTGTGCCGCCGGAAACCAGGTTGAAACCGCGGTTCAGCAGACCTTTGGCCAAAGCCTGGGCGTTGTCAATAATCCGCTGCTGGTAGACTTTGAAATCAGGTTGCAGGGCTTCCTGGAAAGCAACCGCCTTGGCTGCGATGACATGCATCAGGGGGCCTCCCTGCTGACCGGGGAAAACAGCAGAATCAATAGCTTTGGCGTATTGTTCCTTGCAGAGGACCATGCCGCCGCGAGGGCCGCGCAGCGTTTTGTGCGTAGTGGTGGTCACAACATCGGCGTAAGGCACCGGGCTGGGGTGCAGGCCAGCGGCGATCAGGCCGGCAATGTGGGCCATGTCAACGAAAAGTAATGCGCCGACATCGTCAGCAATTTCCCGGAAGCGGGCAAAGTCCAGTGTGCGCGGATAAGCGCTGGCGCCGGCCACGATAATTTTGGGTTTGACTTCTCTGGCCTTGGCCAGCACGTTGTCGTAATCGAGAACACAGGTATCTGGCTCGACGGTATAAGCATAGGCTTGATAAGTCCGGCCAGAAACATTCTTCAGCATGCCATGTGTCAGATGGCCGCCATGATTGAGATCAAGGCCGAGTATTTTATCACCAGGCTCCAGCAGGGCAAAATAAACGGCTGTGTTGGCCTGAGAGCCAGAATGAGGCTGAACATTGACATGGTCGGCGCCAAACAGCTTTTTAGCCCGCTCAATGGCCAGGTTCTCAGCGATATCGACAAACTCGCAGCCGCCATAATAGCGTTTGCCAGGATATCCTTCGGCATATTTATTAGTCAGCGGTGTGCCGACTGCTTCCAGCACTGCCTCGCTGACAAAATTCTCAGACGCGATCAGCTCGATCTTGTTGCGCTGGCGATTAATTTCCTGCTGAACTGCCTGGTAAATCTCAGTATCTGAT
>DMJC01000279.1 GCA_003451915.1 Clostridiales bacterium | reverse complement strand
TCTTCTTCTCGCTGAATATTTTTGCATTCTGGCCGTTCAATGTGAACTTGACCTCATCGTCTTCAGCCGATGCATCTTTGGGAAAATCAATCTCGACAGTGAAGACTGCGCCAGGCAAGCTGACTTTGACATGATCGGCAAGCCAGATGCTCTTCAGAGAAAACAGCCGCTCAATCATCTCGACAAATGGCATGTCGATATTGGTCAATGAACTTCTGGCTGCTTTGAATACAACTGGCATGGCATCGCTGATCATGTAATAATCGGTATCATCGGCCATTTTGCCGATACGGACCGTAACGGCCTTGGCTGCTGTCTGCAGGGTAATGGTGTATTGCGGCTGGTCGAGCCCATATTTGCTGAGATCATCCGGTTCGAGTTCGACAAACCCAGTCACTGGCAGATTTATGGAGGCTGTGGCAAAATTGGTCAGGCTATCGGCATTGCCATTAATCACAAGCGGTTCAGAAAGCTTGAAAGTATAAGATGCACTCGTGGTGCCGCCATTATTGACCTCAGCATATTCACATGCTGCAACCAGCTTCAGGCTATCTTTCGACCGTTCAAAGACCAGGCCCTGCAGATCAGCCGCATCGATACCGATGACTTGTTTCTTGTCGAGCAGCGACAGCAACGGTTGTTTCAAGTTATTGACTGTGGAGCTGGCAACTGAATAAATCGTACCCTTGCCATCCAGAGTCGCATAGTCAAAGTACCCGGAAGCCAACTTGTTACCAAAGCTGATAGTATGTTTTTCACCATTTTTATAGAGAACCGTGATCGATGTTTTAGGATTGTCCAGACCAAAAGGAACCAGATTGGCTTCACCCGCTGAGATTTCTTTGCTGGCATAAAGGATCAGGCCGACATTGGCAACTTTTTCTGTTAATGAACTGTCAAAGGGCAGCTGTCCCATCCCTTCAACTGTCCAGATCAGTTGATCTTTGCCGTCTTTGCTGACCGTTTCAGGAAGTAAGGTGTAGCTTTCGCTTTCGTTATTAACTGTCATGCTGGTCACCTGATCAGCATCGATCTTATGAATGACCGGCAGGTTCAGCGATGTTGTCGTTGTCGCTTCAGTCGGCTCCGAGCCAGGCAGCAATGTGCTGCCGGCCCAGACCAGGATCAGGGCGACTAAGGCTATGCCCATGATCAGGATTGTACGCCATTGTTTTTTCATCGTATGGGCCTCCGTTTGGTTGGCATCAGAGGTGCTTGCGCTTGCGGTAGACCAGCAGTGCGGCAACCAGCATAAGCACCGGCAGGATGATAAAGGTCAGTATGGCACTGAAATTGTAAACACCTTGCGTGCCTGCCGTAAAGTTATAGGATACCGGCTCCTTGGCCTCGATCATCAGGTCGTCAAAATCACTCGTATTGGACATCCACTGGACACTATAGAAGAAAACGGCAAAGTTGTAGACATTGCTGCCGTAAGTCTGCAGCAAAGTGTCACTGAACATCGATGAGCTGCCGATCAGCATGACTTTAGCAGACTCAGTGACTTTCACATTATCGATGAAACCGGAATTTTCGCTGAGTACCGCAACGTTTTGTGTACCAGGTTCAGATGAATTTGAAGGATTGCCGTCAGTTTCAGAGACACCGAGCGCTGACGTCGTCAAGACCGGTTCAGTTTTAATCCACTCTTTGGTGTTGCTGAGGATGTTCATGCCACGTACGTTTTCCATGAGAGTAAAACGCTCGACTGCTGATTCAGTGACCTTGCTGGCCGGAGCATTGGCTCTGAGATAGTAGGCATCATTATTCAGCCGGTAATCAACATCACCTTCACGAATTTTGCTGTTGCTGATTTCCAGATTGTATTCGGCCAGCAGCTCATTAAGCACCGGGAAACTGGCATTGCCGAAGCCGGCAATGACCATCAGGCTGCCACCGCTTTTCAGGTAGCTGGACATCATGATTTTTTCTGACACGGTAATGTCTTTTTCCGGCTCGGCAATAATCAGAACCGCACAGTCATCCGGTATTTCTGAGAGCGTGAAAGTATCAAGCGGTTTGACATCATAATTATTGTTCTGCATCGTATCAACCAGCAAGCTGTAATCTTTGGGGAAATCGAGCTCGCCATGGCCTGTTGAATAATAAAGGACCGGGGTCGTTTCCGACTGGACGTATTTGATTGCACCGGAGAAACTCTCTTCGGCAGTGATGCCGGTGAGATATTGCTGATAAGTCTGCTGGTCAAATTCGTAAGAATAAATGTCATTTTCAGTAACCGCTTTGGCTTTGCCGGTTTCCGGACAGAAAACGGCGAAAATGCCAGCCGTCAGTTTCAGATAATTCTCGGGATCAATTTCCGTCAGAATTGAAGGTGTTTTGTCCGGATCGACATAACGGGCAGTAATCATGCCGCCGCTTTTCTGGACATAGTCGTCAATCAGACGTCGCACATCAGTGAATTTTGTGTCAGTGTCCTTATCAAACAGGCCAATGATCTGGATATCTTTATCCAGACTGCTGACGATGGCCTGGCTGACATCACCGATCGAATATTGCTGGGTCGATGACCAGTCCCACTTGGCTTTGTCGCCGAGCAGGTTGGCAAAGATGATATTGAAAGCCAGAACAACAAC
>DMJC01000039.1 GCA_003451915.1 Clostridiales bacterium | reverse complement strand
GCTTTTCTACCCGTGGCAATCATGTTGTCTGTCATGGTTTTATTTTTGCCCGGAATAGCTTTCAACCCCGATAAGTCAGCTGATCAAACCGGGATAATGGATTTAGCCCCAACAACATCAGTGAATTTCACAATACCTGAGAGCGATTATACACAGAATCAACTTAGTCGTGATCGTCGTTTATACTATATCTTAGATCAAGACCAGAAGGAAACAGTGATAACGACGCCATCACCGACTTTGTCTCCAACTCCGACAACATCGCCAACCCCAACCCCCTATCCGCTGGTTTATGACGCAGCCGGAATACCGCAAGAGGGCATGCCGGTTGATGATTTTATGACAGACGGCAGTACCTGGTATATCTCGTCATCCAAGGTTAATGTCCGCCAAATGCCCAATACCAGCTCAGACATTATTGCCAGACTGGTGATGGGTGATGCTGTGACAAGGATCAGTTATGGTTTGCACTGGTCATGTGTTCAGACAGCAGATGGCATAATCGGTTATATATTAACCCGGTTGATGTCAGACCAGTTTGTTGCCCGGCCGACACCGTCTCCGACACCGTCACCCAAACCGACAAAAGCACCGGCACCGACGGCAATTCCGGTTAATCCGGGCAGTGTGCTCACCGATGAACAGAAAGCTCAGATTGTCGAATTGGCCCGTTCCTGCCTGGGTGTCAAATATGTTTATGGCAGCGAATCGATGGACGGTTTTGACTGCTCGGGGCTGACAACTTACATTTACCTGGAATTGTTCGGGATCACCAATCTGCCGCGCACGGCTCTCGGCCAGGCGACAGCCGGCAAGGCTGTGCCGCTTGACAGTATTGAAATCGGTGATATCATCTGCTTTGACTGGAGCCATAATGACGGAATCTGTGATCATGTCGCCATCTACATCGGCGGCGGTCAATATATTCACGCCTCATACTCGAAAGGTTATGTCCTTGAAGCAACACTGAAACCGACTTTTCCGGTCGTTTCGGTCCGGCGAATAATCTATTGAAAAGGAAGCTACTATGACAAAACAGAAGAAGCAGAACAAACATGGCAACAATCGAGTCTGGATTATACCGGTCGTACTTTTGGTCATCCTGATTATCGGCAGCGGCAGCTATATCGGTTATAATGCATATACTGACCATCAGGCCCAGCTTGAGAGCAGCCGGATTGCTGAAAGTGAACAGGCGGAACTGGCGCAGATGCGGCAGGCTTTGGATCTGGACACTTTTTTTGAGGGTATCTGGATCGATGATGTCAACTTAAGCGGCATGACTTATGAGGATGCAAAGGCAGTATTAGCTGCCAGGGATGCAGAATGGCGCGAAAAGTTTGCCATAACCCTGGTGCTTGATGATCAGCAGCATCTGCTGACTGAAGACCAGGCAGGCATTGAATCCGACTGGCAGGCGGTGCTCGACCAGGCCTGGCAATTCGGCCGCCCGTCTAAATCAGGCAGCGATGAAACAGCAGATGAGCTTCGCGAGCGCTTTGCAACTGTCCAGGCACTGAAACAAGAGCCTTTCAAGCTGAATGTCAGCCGAAGCTTTAACGAAACCGCTTTGCGTCAGTCGATCATCAGTTTTGCTGATTCTCTGCTGATTGAACCACTGGATGCCGGAGTCACGGGTTTTGAACTGGAAGCCCGCAGTTTTGTCTACACGACTGAAGTTGCCGGCCGACGTGTGCTGGGGTCTGTGTGCGCGGATGAGGTGTTGCGCCGTCTGTCAGCCGGCGAAGCTGCCTTTACGCAGACCATGACAACTGAACCGGTTATGCCGGCTGTGACGGTTGCTTCTCTGAAAAGCCAGCTTAGTCTGGTTTCGGAAGCAACAACCTATCTCAATGGCAGCACAGCTGACCGCAACATCAATATCGGACTGGTCTGCAAGAGCATTTCCGGTATGGTGCTGATGCCCGGTGAGCAGTTTTCCTTTAATAAAACCGTCGGCAAACGTACAGAAGAGCGTGGCTATAAGCAAGCCGGCGGAATTGTCGGCGGCATCCTGATCCAGACCTTTGGCGGCGGTATTTGCCAGCCGAGTACGACTCTTTGCCAGGCTGTGCTGAAAGCTGACCTGCAGATTGATGAGCGCTGGGCGCATTCCTGGCCCAGCTCTTATACTGAGGTCGGCCTTGATGCGACGATCAACTGGGGCAGCGCTGATTTAAAATTCACCAATAATACGGATTATCCGATAGCAATAGTCGGCTGGAACAACAACAAGAAGGTCGATTTCCAGGTTTATGGCCGTAAACTGGAAGAGGGTGTCAAGATCGATCTGCTGTCTGTGATCACTGAGGTCACACCGGTGACCTCGCCACCGGAAGAGCGCTTTAATCCTGAGCTGTCACCTGGCGCCCGGAATGAACTGCGGAAAGAATATGTCGGGCGCAAAGCAACCGCCTACAAAATCTGGAAACGCAACGGGGTCGAGTTTAAACGTGAAGTAGCCTTTCACAGCACATACAGACCGCTGAATGCAGTCTTTGAATATGGCCCTTCTCCGACACCAACAACTCCTGAGACAACTCCTGAGACAACTCCGAGCGAAACAACATCGACTCCATCAGAAACAACCGAGGCAGTACCGACCGATGTTGAAACAACAGAGACAACTGCTGGTTAGGCGGTTAGTTCATCAGATCATCGAACAGATAGAAATCTGCCGGCAGCAGCGGCAACGTTAAAGCTTCAGCAGCCGTCACAAACCTGGCCTCGTCGTGAACCGACAGTTGCCAGGTTTTTTCTTCTGATTCAACTTCAAAGCTGATTAAAATGACCCGTCTGGCAGGATATTTGTACGACAAGACATGCCTGCGCCGGCCAATCCGGGCAGTGATGCTCAATTCTTCCTGAAGCTCGCGCACCAGTGCATCAGCGGGAGATTCGCCGGGTTCTACTTTACCGCCAGGCAGTTCCCATTGACCGTAGCCCGCACCTGGTGTGCTGCGGCGGGTCAGCAGCCAGGTTGGCAGACCATTGTGCGGCGGTCCTGCGATCAGGGCAGCTACAACCAGAATTTCGCCGTGCCCCTCGGACATTTCCAGCCATTGGCTGCCTAGCCTGTACAGTTGAGCATGCTCTTTGTTCGCCCCATGATCGTCACTGCCGGCTGTGCGGATCAGGCCGAGCGATCTGGCCGCAGCGGATATTTCCAGCTGGCTAGTCAGCGATGCTTCACCATGAAATGCTTCGACACCCTGCAGTCCGGCTTCTTTCAGAATTTCAAGCTGATTCAGGA
>DMJC01000059.1 GCA_003451915.1 Clostridiales bacterium | reverse complement strand
CATCGGCGGCAGCCAGCGTGAAGACAATTACGAAAAATTGCTGCAGCGGATGCGGGATCTGGATTTAAAAGAAGAAGACTATTGGTGGTATCTTGAATTAAGAAAGTATGGCTCTGCCCGGCATGCCGGCTTTGGGCTTGGCTTTGAGCGGCTGATCATGTATTTGACGGGCGTAGCCAATATCAGAGACGTCATACCTTATCCAAGGACAACTGGCAATGCTGAATTCTGAAAGGACTCCTTTTATTTTAGCTTCGGGCTCGCCTAGACGGAAGGAATTGCTTGAGCGCTTCTGGGGACCTGGGTTTATTCAGATCATTGTTCCGGACTTTGATGAATCTGTCATGATGTCGTCTGTCCACGCCAGAGTTACGGTTTCGCCATCGCTGGCTGACCCGCGGAGCCTGGTCAGCAGACTGGCTGCCGGCAAATTGCAAGCATTGCATAATCAGTATTCATTACCTGACGAATACTTGGCTTTGGCAGCTGATCNNCTTGTACGGTTGTTGTCCTAGATGATCAGGTTATGGGAAAACCCGCAGATCATGAAGAAGCCCGACATATGCTGAATATGCTGTCTGGCCGGACACACCAAGTGATCTCAGGTCTCAGCCTGGATGTGATGATTGAACAGCAATCACTATCCTTGCAGGCCACTGAAGTCACCAATGTTCGTTTTGCCAGACTCAGCGAAGAACAGATCACTTGGTATGTCATGACTCATGAACCTTTTGACAAAGCCGGCGCATACGGTATACAAGGCTTTGGCGCAGCTTTTGTCAAACAAATCGATGGCTGTTATTACAATGTCATGGGATTGCCGGTCAACAGGCTGATGGTCATGCTGCAGCAGGCACACGATCATTTTAGTTCTTGTTCACCTCATATCAGATTACTGCCATGGAACTGACAATCCTCTATTAGGGAGGATTTATGAAAAATGGACAGGACAGACTGACAATGCGCTGCCTGCCGATCGAAGACCGGCCTTATGAGAAGATGTTGATTGCAGGGCCGCAGGCTCTGACAGATGCAGAACTGATGGCTGTCATTATTCGCAGTGGAAGTCAGAAGGATACAGCATTGGCACTGTGCCAGCGGCTGTTGATGTCAGAAAACAGCCAGCAGGGGCTGGCCTTTTTACAAGAGAGAAGCCTTGAGGAGATGATGTCATTTCCGGGAATCGGCCAGGTCAAAGCAGCTCAGATCAAAGCGGCAATTGAGCTTGGCAGCAGAGCGGTCTGTTCGGTTTCACGGCTGCGTCAGACGGTACTCAAATCGCCACAGGATGCCATCAGTTTGCTTGAAAGAGAAATGAGCCAGCTATCTCGCGAGGAGCTGCGAATTGTCTTGCTGGATATCCGTAACAGGGTTATCCGCGTCAGCCGGATAGCTGAAGGCGGATTAGCCGCAGCTGTAATCCATCCCCGGGATTTGTTCAGGGAAGCTCTTCGAGCCAACGCAGCAGCTATGATTCTGGCACATAATCATCCGAGCGGCAACTCAACACCAAGCCATGATGATCTGGAGACCACCCGACGGCTCGTTGAAGCCGGTGACATGATGGGCGTCAGGGTTGTTGACCACATCATTCTGGCCGCTGATGGTTCAACAAGCCTGAAACAATGCGGACTTATTTGAATTGATGCGTTAATTACGATATGATTGTACCGGAGCGTGATGAGATGCCAAAATTCTTTCAGAACCGTATATTCGCTGTTGTTTTTGTAACATTGCTGCTTGTTGCGGTCATTTTGCTATCCTCATTACCAGGCAGTCCACTTAATTTTTTAACCAGTCCGATCTCCGGTATCCTGGAACCAGTTCAAAAAGGATTTTCAAATGCCATTGAATGGGTTACATCACTTTATGAATCAGTCGCCGAGGGAGTTGCCATTCGAGAAAAAAATAAAGAATTGACTGCTGAAAATGCAAGATTACGCAACCAGATCACTCAACTGGAAGAAGCTGGCCGCCAATATGCTGAACTTAAGGCAGCTTTTAAACTGAAAGACCGATTTGATGCTTTTGAGATCATCGGCTGCCGGATCATGACACGGGAAATCGGCAGCTGGTTTGATGTTTTTCGAATTGACGCCGGATCGCGTGATGGCATTACGGTTACTGAAACCCAGTCTTTTGCTGTGGTAGACGCAGAATCACATCTGATTGGCCGTATTATTTCTAATGATACATCTTCGGCGAAAGTTTTACCTTTACTTCACGAAGGATTCGCGGTCAGTGCCAAGACAGATGCCATCAGCAGTCCACTTTTCAGAGTCCGGGGTGATCTCGATATTAAAACGCAAGGACTTTGCCTGGTCGACCAGATTCCTGCAAATGCCAGTCTGAAAATCGGCGATGTGATTATTTCAAGCGGTGCAGGCGGATTGTTCCCGGCAGGAATCATGATTGGCGAGATTGTCCAGATCATCGATAACGATGCACGAAACCAAAGGAGAGCTTATTTAAAGCCCTTTGCAGATATTGAGAATCTCAATACGGTATTTGTCATGAAGGGGAAATCCCCATGAAAATAAATAAAGCTTTAATCAGATCCATTTTAACTTATGCAGGCTATATCATCGCCATCGGCTTGCTCCAGACTAGCTTGCCTGAGCAAGTCAGCTTAATGGGTGCAAAACCAGATTTGACTTTAATATTAGCTGTACTTTGCGGCTATCTCTTTGGACAGCGTGATGGCATGATGGTTGGTTTGTCTGCTGGTTTTTTCCGGGACATGCTGGCTGGCCGGACACTGGGCCTTGGCATGCTGACCTTGATGTATGCAGGTCTTATCGCATCGGTTGCATTTCGGCAACTTTTCCGGCGGAATGTTGCCTTAGGCCTGGTTCAGGTTTTTATTGCAACGATTGTTTATGAGATTCTGATGAGCGGATTAAACGTTATTCTGCCCATGTTGCCTGACGTCAGAATCAACATTGATTTGCTGATCAGACAATTGCTGGACAGATTACCCGGGGCTGCTCTGACCAATGTTCTGGCTAGTATTCCGCTGATGCTGATGTTATATTTTTTTGGCCCTTACATACGCGGCACGCACCAGAATGTCAAAGATGAATCAATTACCGGAGAAAATTTATGACCGGCGAAATAAAGCAAAATGGATTTTTCATATTTGATCAAGCCATGGACGGCGCAATAAAAAAGGAAGAACATCCTGGCTTGTTCAAACGTATCCGCCAGTTTTTTCTCAGCCGTTATTCTGTGCTGGCATTATGCTTTCTTTTGGCCGGCTCGATGATATTTTACAACACTGCAGCCCTGCAGCTTGGTTCAATTGATACATCCGGCATTAGCGAGACTCGTGGCGTAACCCGTCAACAGACTGTTTCAGCTGCACGTGGTGAAATTTTTGACTCAGCTGGGATCCCGCTTGCTTATTCAAAAGAGATCAACACACTTTCGATTACTTATGCCGGACTTGACAATGATCAGCTCAACAGGATGCTACTTGATTTTTCTCGCTTTCTGGAAATCAACCAAATCGAGATAGAAGAGGATTTTTCTGAATATCTGATGATGGATCACATCAATTGCAATCATCAGGCTGGTGAAGGTGAAGACTGTGGTATCCCATCATTTGCAAAATCTGCCGAAATAACCGCTGCCTGGCAAAGGAGCAGCAATATTTTCGGCTTAGCTGCCCCACCCGATGGACATGATTCAACATTTGATGATAAGTTCATTAAGTCCGATCCGCAGATTTTTTTCGATTATCTGCTTTATAAAATTTTTAAAATTGAAGATCCTGAAGCTGATGGTCAGAAATTCAGCCGTGAAGATGCTTATCGGATCATGAAACTACGGTATCAGATCATGATTAACAGTTGGGCCTTTCGCAACGGAACACCCATTGAGATCGCCAGAGGTGTCAGCGACCAGATTGTATCCCAGGTCAATGAACAAAATTATCGTTTTTCAGGTGTGATAACTGGCAAGAAACATACGCGGGCTTATACCTCTGAAGCGGCTTATATCAGCCATGTTCTAGGTTATGTCGGCCGTATAACGGCAACCCAGCTTGAGGATCTCCGGCTGCAAGGTTATTCAGCTGACGCCGTCATCGGCAAAGATGGTGTGGAAGCGACCGCTGAACGGTACCTGGCTGGGCAGGATGGCATTAAACCCTATAATATCTGGTCAGTAGCCGGAGAAAACGGTACTTTCTATTCTGAATCAATCGGAAAAGATGCTATTCCAGGCAACAATGTCCAGCTGACGATCGATTTAGAACTTCAGAAAGTTGCTGCCCGATCTTTACAGACAGTCATTGAAAATATCCGTAACAGCCCCAATAACAAAAACAAAGGCGATGCTGATGCCGGCGCGGTTGTCATGCTTGATGTCAATACCGGTGAGATTTTGGCAATGGCAAGTTTCCCGGATTATAATCCCAATGATTTCATTCTGCAGCAGACTGATGAAGCAGCTGCAGGCCGTGTTGCCGGTTACCTGACAGATAATGTCGCCAAACCGCTCTGGAACAGGGCAATTCAGGAAATCTACGCACCAGGTTCGACTTTTAAAGCCTGTACATCTGTCGCTGCGCTGGAAAGTGGTGTTATTACACCTTACAGCAGTACGATTCGATGTGTCGGTACAGAAACGATCGGTGACTGGCTCTGGCGATGCCTGGAGTACCCCAACCGCGGACATGGCAATTTAAATTTGACTGAAGCATTGGCGACTTCATGCAATATGTATTTTTTTAATCTTGGATTCAGAACTGGCATTAACCAGATCGACACTTGGGGTCAGAAACTTGGGCTTGGCGAATATACCGGCATCGACCTGCCAGGTGAGGCCAAGGGTTTCCGATCCAGCAGAACAACCAAGAAACTGCTGCGCAGCAATCCGTCTGATCAGATCTGGTTTCCTGCTGACACTTGCCAGACTGCGATCGGACAGTTTGACAACAGTTTTACGATCATCCAGCTGGCGTCATACACAGTCGCTTTGGCCACAGGAAATAAAATCACACCTCATGTCATTGATAAAATTACAGCCAGTGATGGCACGATCGTTGTCGATTATGAATATGCACCTCAGCTGATTGGCATTTCAGAATCGACGCTGGCAGCTGTCCGAAAGGGGATGGTCGCTGTGGCGAGTGACCCTGAAGGCACAGCATATCGGGCTTTCAAAGATTTCCCTGTGCCAGTCGCTGCTAAAACCGGTACAGCTGAAACTGGATTCGAAGACCGATCATCATCAAATGGATTATTTATCTGTTATGCGCCAGCTGATAATCCCCAGGTGGCCATCGCTCAGATTGTTGAAAAAGGTGCCTGGGGCTCCAATACGATCGGCATTGCCAAGGATCTCCTGACAGCATATTTCGGATTAGTTGGATCCAATTGAATTGCTTTTTGTGTAATTCGTTGAGAAATCATATATTCCTATTGTAAGCATCATGGAAGATGTATAAAATAGGAACTGGCTGATATTGATTTAAAGAAACATTCAGTCGATTTGTTACATGAGCAGGGGGTTACACCGTGAATATCGTTCTGTTGGCCGACAACCGAAAAAATGAGCTACTGGTTAATTTAAGCATTGCTTATAGCCATATTCTGGAACGACACACCATGTTTTCCCTGTTCAATGCATCCCGTTTGATCCGCGATGCCACAAAACTCAATGTGACTGGCCTTTCTACTGAGATTTCCGGCAGCCTTGATCAGTTGGCTTCCCGGGCGATGTACAATGAGATTGACGCGGTCATTTATCTGCGTGACCCGCTGCTGGATGCCTACGACGCACCCAACTCTCTTTTAAGGGCATGCGACACTAACAGCATACCTGTAGCCACAAATCTGGCTACAGCCGAGATTCTGGTTTTGGCTATAGACAGAGGCGATCTCGACTGGCGCGACCTGGTTCGATAACGATTGGCCAGTCTGCGTTAAAATGCAAGTTTTTGATTTGAATCTTGCAATTATTCTTGACTAATCATTCAACCAGGTTTAGAATCATCGAGAGAGTTTAGCGTTTCGGCCAGCGTGGTATACTGACCGATCATGGCTGATGCTCATTGCGTTTTTCTAAATCAGGAGGGACTTTTATGCAGATTCTCAAGCCAGTTTTCGACCAAGTTGTAGCTCGTAATCCTAATGAACCCGAGTTTCACCAGGCTGTACTCGAAGTTCTGGAAAGCCTCGAACCGGTTGCAGCCAAACATCCGGAGTGGGTTGCCGCTGGAATATTTGACCGTATTGTCGAACCCGAGCGTCAGATTATTTTCCGGGTATCATGGATTGACGACCAAGGCAAAGTTCAGGTCAACCGCGGATTCCGTGTTCAATTCAATAGTGCGATCGGCCCGTACAAAGGCGGCATTCGCCTGCATCCGTCGGTAAATCTCAGTGTTATCAAATTTCTCGGTTTTGAACAGATCTTTAAAAATTCACTGACAGGCCTGCCTATCGGCGGCGGTAAAGGCGGATCTGACTTTAACCCGCGCGGCAAGAGCGATGGTGAGGTTATGCGTTTCTGCCAGAGCTTCATG
>DMJC01000113.1 GCA_003451915.1 Clostridiales bacterium | reverse complement strand
TATTATTTATCTGTCAAACGAGCGTGGTTGAATTGCTGTCTGAAGAGGGTATTTTGATCCTTGAACATGACTCGCGCGACCCTCCCCCGACATTTGTAACCAATTTGCAATTATCGCGAAGTTGCCAGTATGGTACGGCGATGTTATCATTTTATAAAGTGCAGGATTTTGCATCGAATTAACGGGAAAGGATAACGGCGGCATGCGGACCTTGATTTATCCCGGCTCGTTTGATCCATTCACCAACGGCCACGTTGACATTGCCAGCCGGGCGGCCCGGCTTTGCGACCGCCTTTACATTGCGATTCTGACCAACAGCGCTAAAAAGCAGTATTTCACAGCAGCTGAACGGGTTAAAATGGCCCAACTCGCCATGCAGGATTATCCCAACGTGCTTGTAGAAAGTTATGGTGGCCTGCTTGTCGACTTTTACCGTATGAAAAATGCCAACGCTGTCGTCCGCGGCTTGCGCAGTGAATCAGATTTCCGATTTGAAGCCGAAATAGCTGCTGCCAACAAGCTGCTGCTGCCAGATTATGAAACCTGCCTGTTGCCATGTCGTATCGATCTGGCTTTCACAAGTTCATCGATTGTCCGTGAAGTTGCTTCCTATGGCGGCAGTATTGACGGCATGGTCCCTGCCAGCATTGCCGACATCATACGCCGCAAGCTGAATAATACTCATCTGACTGCTTTACAGCCAGATTGACCCGGAGGGCATTTGTACCGGTATGTATGATCATAAAACAGCCAATTTTCAAGACCAGGGTACAGCCGAATTACTGGATCGACTGGAAAACAGCATCCATTCGGCCCGATCGCTGCCCTTTTCCGACAGCTGTCTCGTCGACCGCGAGGAAATGATCGTGCTGATTGGCATGATCCGCGAAAGCCTCCCCCCCGAACTCAAGCAGGCCAAATGGCTGCTTGAGCAGAATCGCCAGCTGATTGCCGAGGCTCGGAAAGAGGCTGAAAATATCATGCGCGAAGCCGAATCTCGTATGGCCAGCATGATCGATGAACACGAAGTGACCGTTCAAGCCCGCCAGCAAGCCGCCCAAACCGTGGAAGCAGCCAATAATTCAGCTCGCCAGATCCGCAACGGCGCCATCGAATACGCCCGCAAACGGCTGAGCGATCTCGAAGAACAGCTGACAACCATGCTGGTCACGATTCAGAAAAACAAGAAAGATCTAAAATAAGATAACGGATAACGATTAACGGATAACGGATAACGGATAGTTGGAAAATGCGAACTTGATCCCTCCTAGATAATTCTGAGAGGGATTTTTTATGAAAATAATGTAAAATCATATTGCTTTGCAAAAAATCCGTTATCCGTTATCCGTTATCTGTTCAGACTTTCTCGATCCAACCATGCTCATCAGCTTTAATCCCGTATTGGACGGCTGTGATGAAGTCATAGAACATCTGGCTGTATTGACCGATTTTTCCTTCGTTGAACATCATGGTTTCATTGTTGTATTTGAGTTCACCAACCGGTGAGATGACGGCAGCTGTGCCGGAACCAAAGACTTCGCTGACTTCACCGGCTTTGGCCTGGGCAAAGAGTTCGTCAATATCGACTTGGCGCTCTTCGACAGGAATATTGAGAACTTTAGCCAGTTCGATGACGGTGCGACGGGTGATACCCGGTAATATGCTGCCATTCAGGGCCGGTGTGACCAGTTTGCCGTTGATCACAAAGAAAACGTTCATCGAACCGACTTCCTCAACATATTTGCGGTGGACACCGTCGAGCCAGAGCACCTGCACATAACCAGAAGCGTAGGCATTGGCCTGGGCGATCAGGCTGGCGGCATAATTGGCCGGGGTTTTGGCAAAGCCGGTACCGCCCTTGACAGCTCTGACATACTCGTTTTCGACATAAATATTGACAGGATTGAGACCTTGCGGATAATAAGCGCCGGACGGGGAGAAGATGATCATGAATTTGTAGGTGTGCGAGGGCCGCACGCCCAGGAAGGGATCGGTCGCAATGATGAAAGGACGGATGTAGAGCGATGTTCCCGGTGCAGTGGGTATCCAGTCCTGATCGACTTTGATCAGCTCTTTCAGGGCATAAACGCAAAAATCCGGATCGATCTGCGGAATGACCATGCGGGCGTTGGAAACGTTGGCTCGTTCAAAGTTGAGACGGGGACGGAAGAGGTTGATGGAACCATCGGCAACACGATAGGCTTTGAGCCCTTCAAAAATGGCCTGCCCGTAATGGAAAATCATGGCAGACGGTTCCAGACAGATGGGAGCGTAAGGCTCAATGCGCGGATTTATCCAGCCCTGACCATCAATGTAATCCATGATGAACATGTGGTCAGTGAACAGCTGGCCGAACCCCAGCGGCTTATCCGGAGCTGGTTTGGCGGCCGGCTTGGTGTTTCTGATAACTGGTATCGGCTGGTACATGCGGTGATTCCCCCTGTTATTATATAATGACGTCTGAATAATTTACATTATTATAATACCATAAGTCAGCTGATGAAAGTGATAGCAGACAAAATGCCAGAATATTGACATTTTTTTGTTTGTTTGCTGCGCAATGTCAGAGCTTGCGATATCTCTCAATCAGCGCATCCATTTCCTGGTTGTAAGGCGGGTCGACGATTCTGGCTTCAGGGTGGGCCTGATACCAGGCGAGCGAGCGTCGGATGCCCATGTGGAACGGAATCTTCGGTGAATATTGCGGGACAAAACGTTTGAGCTTATCCGTGCAGAAAACCAGGTTTTCGGCTTTGTCGCCAAACAAAGAACCCTTGAACTTCGGCCAGTTCTCTTCGATAAAAGCAGACGGAATATTGACAATTCTGGGCTCAACGCCCAAAGCATGTGCAAAAATTGTCATTATTTCATTCCAGGTCAAGTGTTCGTCAGATGTGATATGAAAAGCGTGGCCAATCGAGGCTGGATTGCCGGCCAAACCGCAAAATCCCATCGCAAAATCATCACTGTGGGTCAGCGTCCAAAGAGAGCGGCCGTCGCCATGAACAATGATTTCCTGACTGCGCAGCATACGGTCAGCCAATGTCCAGTGGCTGTCCATCCAGGACAGCAGCGGTCCGACCAGTTTGGTTTCGCCATAGGTATGGGACGGGCGGACGATGGTGACCGGGAAATCCTGTTCACGATAGCGTTCCAGCAAATATAGTTCACAGGCGATTTTGTTTTGGGCATAGGTGCTGTAAGGATTCTTGAGTGGTGTATCCTCACGGATCGGCCAGGTTTTCAGGGGTTTTTGATACACAGTGCATGTGCTGACTAAAATAAACTGACCAGTCCGCCCGCGGAACAACTCGAAATCTCTTTCAGCCTGTTCCGGTGTAAAACAGAAAAAGTCAGCAACGACATCAAACTTCAAGCCGTCAAGGCTGGCTTTCATCTCATCCGGTTTGCTCAAATCACCAATGATGTAACGTGCTCCATATTGCTCAAACTCCCGGTTATGACCGCGGTTGAAAAGCCAGACATCATCACCGCGGGCCAACAGTTCCCGGGTGATCGAAGCACTGATGTTACCTGTGCCGCCGATTAACAGAATATCCA
>DMJC01000153.1 GCA_003451915.1 Clostridiales bacterium | reverse complement strand
ATCTAGAATAACCAGTGCCGGTTTGTATCGAGTGTAAGCTTCAAGGGCGGTGCGGCCGGTCGAAGCACGAACGACAGTGTATCCGGCCTTTTCAAGATAAGCGCTGATTACATCGGCGATCATCGGTTCGTCATCGACTACGAGAATTATCATGGGGATCGTGTCGTTCATAATCTGCAGAATGGCGTCTGGCAGCGCGTCAGTGCTTCGGCGAGCGTCTGGCGCGGACAGGCGATATTGATTCGCTGGAAGCCTTGGCCGCCATCGCCGAACATCGGCCCGGCATCCAGCCAGACCCCGGCTTCATGCAGGATGCAACGGTCGAGCTCATCGTCTGACATCCCAAGATTCCGGCAGTCCAGCCAGGCCAGATAGGTGCCCTCAGGCTCGACCAGCCGGATCGACGGCAGTTTATCCTGCAGAAATTCACGGAGAAATGCCAGATTACCCTGCAGATATTTGAGCAGGGCATCCAGCCAGGCATCACCATAGGTATAAGCAGCCTGGCAGGCGACAATGCCCATGACGCCTGTCATGCCGTATCCGCAGCATGTCATTTCTTCGCGAAACAGTCGCCGGATCACCGGATCGGCAATGAAAATATTTGAAATCTGCAAACCGGCCAGATTGAAAGTTTTGGATGGTGATGTACAGGTTACGGTTATTTCGCTGAACTCAGGTTTCAAGGCGGCAAAAACCTGATGGCGATGGCCCGGGTAAACAAAATCAGCATGGATTTCGTCAGCAATGACTTTGACGCCGTGACGAAGACAGATGTCACCAAGTACGGTCAGTTCATCAGCCGACCAGACCCGGCCGACTGGATTGTGCGGATTACAGAGAATAAACAAGCGAACTTTATCACGGATGATTTTTTCTTCAAAATCGACGAAGTCAATGCTATAGTGTCCGTCAGCATAGACGAGCTGATTGACTGACAAGCGGCGGTTGTTGACACGGATGGAATCGGCAAAAGGATAATAGACGGGCTGCTGGATCATGATACTGTCACCTTCGCAAGTCAGTGCGCGAATGGCAATATTGATGGCAAAAACCACGCCGGGAGTCTTGATCAGCCATTGGGGTTCGACTGTCCAGTCCAGGCGCCGTTGGAGCCAGCCTTGCACTGCCTCGAAATAAGCCGGGCCGGCTTCAGAATAGCCGAAGATACCATGCCTGCTTCGATCCTCGAGCGCTTGCATGACCTCAGCCGGTGCTCTAAAATCCATGTCTGCGACCCAAAGCGGCAAGACATCGGCTGGTTTGCCGCGACGCTCGGCAAAATCGTATTTAATGCTGCCGGTATTGCGCCGGTCGATTATTTCGTCAAAAACTTCAATCATTGATGGCTCCTCCAGGCAATTTATCTTAACTAAATATAATACATCGTCTGTTCGTTACGCTGTCTGGTCACTGCTGTAACCAGATCATGCAGTGAACACTGTTCCAGTGCCAAGCGAATCTGCTGATCTAGCCCGGCAAAAACAGTTTGCTGCATGACCCTGTCTATTTCAGGCGCTTTGAGGGCGACCGTCTCTTCAACTGACTCAAAAAGGTCGCCTTCAGTCGCTGACAGAATTTCAAACACGGTGATCTGCGTTGCTGGCCGGGCCAAATGATAGCCCCCTTGTGATCCCTTGGCTGAAATGACGATTCCGCCACGCTTTAACAGCGAAAAAACCTGTTCAAGATATATCTTTGAGATGCCCAGCCGGCTCGCCAGGCTGATGACTGTAATATATTCGTTTCCACGCTGATTCTCTGCCATGCTGATGGCTGCAGCCAAAGCATAACGGCCTTTTGCCGAGATTCGCATGCTGTTGCCTCCAATTCATACTTAATAGATATGTAATTTAAAGAATAGCCTGATTTCATTAGTTTGTCAATATCCTATAAAACATATAGACTTTAGAAAATATACTTGACAGATGCAGTTGCATCCTTTATGATAATGTCAATATCATATTAAACATATATGAAATAAAGCCATTTGGGAGGCGTCTATGTCAAAGATCTATAAAAGCCTGACTGATCTGATCGGTCACACCCCTTTACTTGAATTAAGAAACTTTGAACAGCAGAAGCAGCTGAACGCCCGCCTGATTGCCAAGCTCGAATCATTTAACCCGGCTGGCAGCGTCAAAGACCGCATCGCCAAAGCGATGGTCGATGATGCCGAAGCCAGGGGATTGCTTAAGCCTGGATCAGTGATCATCGAACCGACCAGCGGCAACACGGGTATCGGCCTGGCTTCAGTCGCAGCCGCGCGCGGTTATCGCGTCATTCTGGCTATGCCTGAAACCATGAGTGTCGAACGGCGAAACCTGTTAAAAGCCTATGGGGCTGAGTTGGTTCTAACCGAAGGAACCAAGGGTATGAAAGGCGCCATAGCCAAAGCTGAGGAGCTGGCAGCCGAAATCCCCGGTGCTTTTATCCCTGGCCAATTTATCAATCCGGCCAATCCAGCTGTTCATAAAGCGACGACAGGACCGGAAATCTGGGATGACACCGACGGCCAGATCGATTATCTGGTTGTCGGAATCGGCACCGGCGGCACAATTTCCGGTGCCCGCGAGTATTTGAAGTCTAAAAATCCAGATATCAAAGTCATAGCTGTTGAACCCGATGACTCACCGATCCTTTCCGAAGGCCGTGCCGGTCCGCATAAAATTCAGGGGATCGGAGCCGGTTTTGTCCCGGAGGTGCTCAATACCGCTGTGTTAGATGAAATCATCCGGGTCAGAAATGAAGATGCTTTTGCCACAGGCCGTGAGCTGACAAGAAGTGAAGGTTTGCTGGTCGGCATATCATCCGGAGCAGCAGCCTGGGCAGCGATCCAGGTCGCCAGCCGGCCGGAGGCTGCCGGCAAGACCATTGTGGTCATTCTGCCGGATACCGGTGAACGTTATCTTTCAACGGCGATGTTTGCAGAACAATAAATCAGACAGCTTAATTTTCGTCACGGCAAGGAGTTGTCCAAAATCTGGACAACTCCTTTTTTATGTGCGCCACGCATGG
>DMJC01000141.1 GCA_003451915.1 Clostridiales bacterium | reverse complement strand
CCTTTAGGCTGGGTTAAAGCCATGGATGGCAGACTCTTGAAAAATCTTTATCCACAAGCCTGGAGGCGATTGGTATGAAAAGCAGTCTGATCAGCCGTTTCGAACCGGCATTGCAAGTCTTGCTCAATGCATTGTCAGAACCGCTGGATTTTCGAAAACTGACCCTCTTGTTCGATCACGGCAGCCGGAAACTTGCCGGTCAGATCCTGGCTGCCGACGCCGATGCTTCAACATTCCGCTATCAGCTGCCCGGCCGCAGTGGCACTGCAGAAGCTGAGGAAATCATCGGCTTGCTGCGTGACTATTGCGCCTTGTATGATTCCTGCCGTGTTGAATTATATCAGCGGGGTCAAAACCGTTTTTTTGAAGCGGGTGACCGCGGTGTGAGGATGGGATCACTGCCGGCGCTGGCAGATGACGGACAACCATCTTCGGCTGAAACGACTCGAAACAACAAGATCAAAATCAACGAAGCTGCTGTTCTGCTGCAGGCGATCGGGATCATCGACGCGAATGGCAGGCTGCGCAATGACAAAATTCGTAAATACAACCAGATTGACCGGTTTGTCGAACTGGCTGAACCACTTCTGAAAGAATTGGCTGCGGAAAGCAGTACACTGCATATTTATGATCTGGCCTGTGGCAAGTCGTATCTGTCCTTTGTTCTGAACTATTACGTCCGGGAAAAACTGCAGATCCCCTGTCATGTGCATGGCATTGACATTTCCGAAGGTGTCGTAACTAGCTCACGCCAGCTGGCCGAACAGCTCGGCTACCGGAACATGATCTTTGAACAGGGCGATTTGCGGGCTTTTCGGCCGACTGGCCAGGTTGATCTTTGCATCAGCCTGCACGCCTGCGATATCGCAACCGATTTCGCATTGGCTGCGTCAATCAATGCCAGAAGCCGGGCAATCATCGCTGTGCCTTGCTGCCAGCGAGAGTTGCTGGCCGGCGGATTCAACATGCCGGAAAGCCTGACCAGCCTGACCAGCCATGGCGTATTGAAAGCTCGCCTGGCTGATCTGCTGACTGACAGCCTGCGTCTTTTGCTCTTGAAAGCAGCTGGCTATGAGACCAGCCTGATCGAGTATATATCACCTTTGGATACCCCGAAAAATCTGATGCTGCGGGCCCGCCACACAGGAAGGCACGATCAGTCAGCCATTCAAGAATATCGTGCTTTGGCCAGACAACTGGGCAATACCATAACACTGGGCAAAATCATGGAGGATACCGACTATGGATGTCATTCTGGCTACGAAGAATTGCGATAAAGTTCGTGAAATCCGCGAGATCCTGCCGGACAGCCGCATCAGGTTTATGACCATGACGGAAGCCGGCTGCGATGCCGAGATCATCGAGGATGGCGACTCTTTCCAGGCTAACGCCCTGATCAAAGCCCGGGCTGTGCATCAGCTGACCGGCGGTTATGTTCTGGCTGATGATTCAGGTTTAGCGGTCGATCTGCTGGATGGCGCTCCCGGTATTTTTTCAGCCCGTTTTGCCGGTGAGCAGGCCAGTTATCCAGAAAAAATCGCCAGATTGCATGACCTTCTGGCAACTTGGCCGCCTGAGCAGTGGGATGCCAGTTTCATCTGTGCCATGGCCCTGATCCGGCCAGACGGGGAGGAACGTGTCTTTACGGGTGAATGCCGTGGCCGTATTGCGACAGAACCTCGCGGGGAGAATGGCTTTGGCTATGATCCGGTCTTTTTGCTGCCCGAGCGCGGTTTGACCACAGCAGAATTATCCAATGAAGAAAAACACAGCATCAGTCATCGAGGGCAGGCCTTACGCGCAGTCGCCTCTGAATTGCTGCGTGATCTGGCATTGTATGAAAAAAACTGACCCATTGACCAGCCTTGATTTGTCGTGGTATATTATCCCTTACGGACGAATGTGTGTAACTCGCGGACAAATTAAAGGAGGCGACTGCATTGCCAGACAGTGAGTTTTTTCTTGTTAAATCAGACATGCTGCCTGAGGTCTTTGGTAAAGTAATGGCTGTCAAGAGGCTGCTGAGCTCAGGCAAAGCCGAATCCGTCAACGAGGCTGTTCAGCGGGTTGGTCTGAGCCGCAGTGCATATTATAAGTATAAGGACGCTGTGATGCCTTTTTATGAGACTTCACGCGGTCGACTGGTGACCTTGATCTTCGCAGTTGAGAATTTTCCCGGCATATTGTCGGGCATCATTCTGACTCTGGCCAAAGTCAAAGCCAATGTCCTGACTATTAATCAGAATATTCCGATCAACGGACTGGCGGATGTTTCAATTTCAGTTGAAACCGACCGGATGACTGTCGATCTGGAACAATTGCTGGATGAACTTGGCCGCATACCGGGTGTACGTTCCTATCGAATTCTGGCCAGAGATTGATCGGAGGATAAAATGATCGAAATTGCAATTTTAGGATATGGTGTTGTCGGATCGGGCGTCGCTGAGTTCTGCGAGATCAACAGGGAGACGATCAAACGGCGGGCAGGAGCCGAGATCAATGTCAAGAAGATACTGGATATCCGGTCATTTCCTGGTGATCCGTTTGCCGACCGCATCACAGCTGACCCTGACGAGATATTTAACGATCCATCGATAACAGTGGTTGTCGAGACCATCGGCGGAGTCGGCATTGCCTATGAGCTAAGCTGCAAGGCTTTACAGAATCATAAACATGTCGTGACATCCAATAAAGAACTGGTCGCCACGTATGGCCCTGAATTGATGGCGCTGGCTCAGGCCAACGGTGTCAATTATATGTTTGAAGCAAGTGTCGGCGGTGGCATTCCGATAATCCGCCCGCTGCACAAATGTCTGTCAGCTAATATCGTGATGCAGATTGCCGGCATTCTGAACGGTACCACCAATTTTATCCTGACCCGCATGGATCAGGATGGTATCGGTTTTGCCGAAGCTTTATCAGAAACTCAGGCACTAGGTTATGCTGAGCAAAACCCGGCGGCTGATATTGAAGGCACTGATGCCTGTCGAAAAATCGCTATTCTAGCCAGCATTACTTACAGCGAATATATTGACAGCCGCCTGATTTACACAGAGGGTATCACCAGTCTGACCACCGCCGATATGACTTATGCTGCCCGGCTCGGCTGTAAGCTGAAGCTGATTGGCCGCTTCAAGAGGCGTGCGGATGGCCGTGCTGACCTGATTGTGGCCCCGATGCTGATTCCGCGTGACCATCCGGTTTCTGTCGCCGATGGCGTAAATAACGCCATTCTGGTCGAGGGCAATGCTTTGGGTGAAGCCATGTTC
>DMJC01000128.1 GCA_003451915.1 Clostridiales bacterium | reverse complement strand
CAGATAACCAGCCAGCCCCAGTTGGGCACAAAAGTTCTGATTGAGATGCCTTACGTGGAATCAACAGAAAGGAGTCCTGTATGAATCTCTTGATCGTTGAAGATGAAGCTTATGCTCTGCAGGGCATACTCGACGGGGTCGACTGGCCAGCATTAGCTTTCAGTGAAGTTTTTACCGCTAAAAGCTATGCCCAGGCTCGTGAAATTCTAGAGAAGCAGCATGTTCATATCCTGTTGAGTGACATCGAACTGCCGGAAAAAAGCGGACTGGAACTGATTGACTGGGCAAACAATCATCGGCCGGACACGGTCTGTATCATTTTGAGCTGCCATGCCGATTTTGAGTATGCCCGGCGGGCTGTCGGCCTGAAGTGCCTGGATTATGTCATCAAGCCAGTCGCCTATGATCAGCTGACCGAGATTCTCAGATCGGCGCAGGCTGCCTTACTCAACAGACAACAACAGACAGCACTGGAAAACTACGGTAAAATCTATGTCAAGACGATTTCAGATCAAAAAACCGGTGGGCAGGACAAGCTGTCAATTGTTGAAACCGTTGCTCAATACATTTCTGATCATCTGGCCGAACCACTCAGCGTGGAAGGCCTGGCCAGGCTAGCCTATGTCAGTCCGGATTATCTGACGCGAGCATTCAAGAAACGATATGGCAGGGCAGTCATCGATTATATCAATGAGCAACGACTTTTGCTGGCCGGTGAAATGCTGAAGAAAAAAGATATGTCGGTCAAGTCAATCTGCTATGCTGTCGGATTTAATAACTTCTCCTATTTTATCCGGCAATTCAAACGATTTTACGGTAAAACGCCGAGCGAATTTGTCGAACAGCTGCGGCAGGTATGATCATCTGCAATCTTCGTGGTCGGATTTGTGCATGTGAAGGTCGCTTCCAGCTATCTGCTTTTTTAGCAATATTTGCCATAATTAAACTGTACAATACGGCAAATTTTGTTTAAAAAATCAGGAGGTAAGGAAAATGAAAAAATTATTCTCAATTCTCTTGGCCGTGGTCCTGACGATGTCGCTGCTGGCTGGCTGCGCAGGTTCAGGAACAACTGTGCCGACAACCACACCGACAACCACAGCGACTCCCACGACAACCGAAGCCACCACCACCGGCCCGACCAGCTGGACCGGTGAAATCAGCAAAATCATCATGACCTATCTGACGCTGGGTGTCACACCCAAAGACCTGGACAAAGTCGTCAGTAAAGTCAACGAGATCAGCAAAGCCAAAGTCGGCGTTGAAGTTGAATTCAAGGCTATTTCAGCGTATGACGCATTCACCGAGTTCCCACTGTGGATCAGCACAGGAGAACAGGTCGACCTGATGATGCCGCTTCTGCAGAACCTCAGTTCCTTCGTCAGCCAGGGCATGATCCTGCCATTGGACGAGCTGCTTGCTGAAAATGCTCCGGCTATCACCCGGTTAGATTCCGAAGGTTTCCCGCTTATTCTCAACAACATCTTCAATGACGAGGTTTATGCCGTCGCTACAATCGGCAATGTCTACGGCATGGGTGCTGCCTATTTTATCGACAAACCCACGCTGCAGGCTGCCGGAGTCACCCCGGATGAGAGTAAAATCTATTCGCTGGATGATATGACCACTGTATTCGCCGCGCTCAAAGCCAAGTCACCGTCGACCTACCCGGCCGGCATCGGCGCGATCGGCTATACCAACTCAAGTTTTACATTTATTGCCGGTATAGCTGATAACTTGGCTGCATCCCAATCGTCAGGCGTTTTGCTGGGCACTGACGGCACGACCATTGTCAATCTCTTCGAATCAGCTGAGTACAAGGCATATCTTGATCATCTTCACGCCTGGAACAAAGCCGGCTACATCTATCCGGATGCTGCCACGACAGACACTTCTACAATTGCGCTTGTGGCAGCCGGCACCGTTGACGGCTACTTTATGGCCAGTGCGCCGATTCAGCGTATGGGCACGCCGTTTGGCACAACTACCGACCAGGTGGCCATGTTTAAACTGTCTCCGGTCTATCAATCTTCGCAGGGAGCCGGCGGCTGGGTGGTGCCGATCACTGCTGCTGAGCCTGAGGCTGCGATCCGTTTTCTCGATCTGACGTTTGCTGATCCTGAATTATGTAACCTGATCCAGTGGGGCATTGAGGGCGAGCACTATGTTGTCAAAGACAAGAGCATCAACCTCGTTGGTTTCCCAGATGGTGTTGACGGCCAGACCAGCGGTTATTACAACACTCTTGGCCTCTATGGCGACCAGCGCTTTGTTTCGATCTGGGATCCCAATAACGATCAGGCCAAGAACGACGCTTATACTGCTGAAGCCATGAAGAATAAAACCAAAGCAATCGGCTACCGTTATGACCCGACAGCCAAGGCTGCCCAGATTACAGCGATTACAGCGGTTGTTGCTCAATATCTGCCTGCATTGGAAACCGGCAGTGTTGACCTGAACACTTATTATCCTGAATTCATCGCAGCTTTGAAGAGTGCCGGCATTGACGAGATCATCGCCGATAATCAGGCTCAGTTTGATGACTGGCTGGCGAAATGAACTAAACAGGCTTGATCTGTTAAACTGTCTTTAGAGGCAGTGGATTCAGCAGAGAAAATACTGCCGGATCCACTGCCTGAAGATCAAAAGGAAGGACCTTACGAACAATGTCCAACACCGGTCTTAAATCATCAAAACACTCGCGCCGGATTTCATCGGAGATCCGAAGACTGCTGCCGATCTACATCATGATGTTGCCGGGTCTTCTTTATTTTCTGGTGAACAATTACCTGCCCATGGCCGGCCTGGTGATTGCTTTTAAAAAAATCAATTACCGGCTGGGCATCTGGCAAAGTCCCTGGAATGGATTTGAAAATTTCAAGTTCCTGTTTGCGTCGAACACGGTCGGAACCATGATTCGCAATACCGTACTTTATAATGTTGTCTTCATCCTATTGGGAACGGTTCTGGCCATCACGGTCGCCATCATGCTCAATGAAATCCGTTCCCGGCTGGCCAGCCGCATTTATCAGACCGCGATTCTGCTGCCGTTTCTCATGTCGATGGTCGTCGTCAGCTATCTGGTTTTCGCGTTCCTCAGCAACGAAACAGGATTTGTCAACAACACCATTTTGCCGGCTTTGAATTTCAACGGTAAAATCAATTTTTATCAGGAAAAAATCTATTGGCCGTTCATACTCGTCCTTGTTCATCTTTGGAAAGGAATCGGTCTGAGCACAGTCATTTACCTGGCTACCATCATTGCCATTTCCGATGAATATTACGAGGCTGCCCGCATCGATGGCGCCAGCCATTGGCAACAGATCCGGCACATTACGCTGCCATTCCTTGTGCCGACTGTGATCATGATGTTCATCCTGAGTATCAGCAAGATATTCTATTCTGATTTTGGCCTGTTTTATCAGGTGCCGAAAAATTCGGGTGTCCTTTTTCCGGTGACCCAGACGATTGACACCTATGTCTACAATGCGCTGATGAACCAGAATAATATTGCCATGTCATCAGCTGCCGGATTTTTGCAATCCATCGTTGGTGTTGTCCTGGTTGTGGCAGCCAACCTGCTGATTCGCAAAGTCAGCCGCGAAAACGCGATGTTTTAAGTCCAGCGGTAAATAGTCAA
>DMJC01000253.1 GCA_003451915.1 Clostridiales bacterium | reverse complement strand
CAACGCCGACTTTGACGGTGACCAGATGGCCGTTCACGTTCCGCTTTCAGCTGAAGCCCAGGCCGAAGCCCGCTTTCTGATGCTGTCAGCCAACAACCTGCTGAAACCACAGGACGGCAAACCGGTTACCGTACCGACGCAGGATATGGTTCTCGGTATTTATTACCTGACCATCGATAAAGAAGGCGTTGCCGGTGAAGGTAAAGTCTTCTCATCGGTCGAAGAAGCGATCATGGCCTATGATGAACACGAGCTTGAACTGCATGCCCGAATTAAGGTGCGCATGACCAAGACCATTGGCGGCCAGACCCGCAGCGAACTTGTCGAGAGCACACTCGGCCGCTTTATCTTCAACGAAATCATTCCGCAGAATCTTGGCTTTGTTGACCGCAGCAAACCTGAGACCGCTTTCAAACTGGAGTGCGATTTTCTGGTCGGCAAAAAAGAACAAGGTCAGATCATCGAACGCTGCATCCGCAATCTTGGCATTTCCGAGACTGCAATGATTCTGGACCGCATCAAGGCCATGGGTTACCGCTATTCGACCCGGGGCGGCATATCAATCGGTATCTTTGACATGATCGTTCCGGATGTCAAGAAAAAGTATATAGCAGAAGCTGAAAACCGCGTCGATTATATCAATCGTCAGCACCAGCGCGGCTTGCTCAACGATGATGGCCGTTATAAGTCCGTTGTCGATATCTGGCGCAAGACGACCGATGACATCACCGAAGCACTGAAGAATAATCTCGGCAAATACAACCCTGTCTATATGATGTCCCAGTCTGGCGCCCGCGGTAACATCAACCAGATCAAGCAGCTGGCCGGCATGCGCGGCAACATGAGCGACACATCGGGTAAAACCATTGAAATCCCGATCAAGTCTAATCTGCGTGAAGGCATGAATGTTCTGGAATTCTTCATTTCCAGCCATGGCGCCCGTAAGGCTCTGTCAGACACCGCTCTGAAAACTGCTGACTCGGGTTATCTGACCCGCCGTCTGGTCGATGTTGCCCAGGATGTGATCATCCGCGAAAATGACTGCGGCACTGACGAATATATCGAAGTCAGCGAAGTAACTGTCGGTGGCACCGGCAAATCCCGCCGGATTGTCAAGTCACTGGCTGACCGTATCGTCGGCCGATATGCCGCATTGGACATTGCTGATCCGGAAACGGGTGAAATCATCGCCAGTCGCAACGATCTGATCAACGAGCGCGCCAGCGACAAGATCATCAAAGCCGGCCTGACTCGTGTCCCGATCCGCAGTGTTCTGTCCTGCCACGCCCGTCATGGTGTCTGTGCCAAATGCTATGGCCTCAACCTGGCGTCCGGTGAACCGGCAGTCGGCGGAGAAGCTGTTGGCATCATGGCTGCTCAGTCGATCGGTGAACCCGGTACACAGCTGACCATGCGGACATTCCATACCGGCGGTATCGCTTCGGGTGATGACATTACCCAAGGTCTGCCGCGTGTTGAAGAGCTTTTCGAAGCCCGCAAACCAAAAGGCCAGGCTATCATTTCCGAGTTGACCGGTGTGATCCGAATTGATGAAACCGGTAAGCGCAAACGTGACATTACTGTTACGTCTGCCGAAGGTGAAGCTGTGACCTATTCGATTTCGCTCAGTGCCCCGCTGCTGGTCAATACCGGCGATGCGATCGAGGCGGGTGACCTGCTGACCGATGGATCGGTCAACCCGCATGACATCATGCGTATCAAAGGTGTCCGCGGCGTGCAGAAGTACATCATCAAGGAAGTTCTCAAGGTCTATAAAAACAACGGCGTTGAGATCAATGACAAACACATTGAAATCATTACCCGCCAGATGATGCGAAAGATCCGTATCGATGATCCGGGTGACACTGATCTGATGACCGGCAGCATGGTCGATATGTTCGATTTTGAATCTGAGAACGCCAAGGCACTGAGCAATGGCCTGACGCCGGCCAACGGCAAACGGGTTTTGCTCGGTATCACCAAAGCGTCTCTGGCGACTGACTCCTTCTTGTCAGCTGCTTCCTTCCAGGAAACGACACGCGTCCTCACCGACGCTGCCGTCAAAGGCAAGATCGACCCATTGCTCGGCCTCAAAGAAAATGTCATCATCGGCAAGCTGATCCCAGCCGGCACAGGTATGGCCCGTTACCGCAACATCACAGCAGTTCCGGTTGTTGAGCAGAATTTCGACCTTCTGGAAGTCTGATCGATCATCTTATTTAAACAATATAAAAGCTGCCGGCGACGGCAGTTTTTTTTGTTCCCGCAAATCACGATTTAAAGAAATGGATTGTATTTATCCTCTTCATCCGGCCAATCGGCGACAGCGACAGTCCTGCCGTTATCCTCAATAAGATAGTCATTTGAATGCTTTTGCTGCACAGGAAGGACGGCTGGCCATTTTCTGACATTTGAATTGCCTAGCAGATAATCGACCGTTACATCGAAATAACGGGCCAGCTGGATAATTGTATCCAGATCGGGTGTTCGCTTTCCCAATTCGTAATGTGTGTAAGTTACGCGCGGGACCAGAATTGCTTTAGACAGGTCCTGCTGGGTCATCTCTCGCTCACGGCGCAGTTCTCGCAGACGGATATGCAGCTTATTGATCATCAGTTAGCACCTCATCATGATTATAACGGTTTCATGTAGCAGATAGCAACATCATTTTAATTCAAATCCGGACAATTTGCCCATCGGTTTCAACTTGTTACTTTTATCTTGATTTGCCATTGACACAGTTGCATAACGCGACTATAATATTCATATTGAAACAATGAGGAGGGCCGATTATGCGTCATTGGCTGATCAGAATCAGAAAAGAAAAAGATTTAACTCAGTCTTGCATTGCCAGCCGAGCTGGCATCTCACGCTCTTATTATACACAGATCGAGTTGAGCCAGCGATCACCGTCGATCAGGGTTGCTAAAATGATTGCTGACTGCATGGGCTTTGAATGGACCGTATTTTATGACGATATACCCGGTCCGGGTGAGTGTTTTTCCGGATTGACGGAGAGTGCGCCATTGGCTTTCGGCGGCAGCTTGCCGATGACACCGGCCCGGCCGCAATAGTGGCGCAGCAGTTGTTCCAGCAACTTTTCCTGATTAGTCCGGAAGACCAGCGGCACTGCGACTGTGACTTGCAGCTGCTGCAAGGCTTCGAGAATAACCGCCGGCTCTGTATCCGGCGGCAGGCAATCGAAATCGATGATAACTGCTGGCGGTTCATCATCGATGACATCGATGACATCGTCGACCAGACTGTCGGGATCATGACAATCAATGGCTGGCAGGCTGGCGTCAGGCACAACTTGCCAGGTTTGCCGGGCTGAACAAATGATGTCAGGTAACATCGGCAGATTCAACTGACCGACTTTTTTGTCAGAAGCCAGCACATCAGCCAAGGCAGCCAGATGACTGGGCCCGGTACCACAGCAGCCGCCCAGCAGACGGACAGGGTCGGCAGCCAGATCTTTCATCGCTTTGGCAAAGGGTTGCGCCTGCATGGGGAAGACTGTCTGCCCATCGATTAAAACAGGCAAGCCGGCATTCGGTTTGAGCAACAGTGGAATTGGTGACAGAATTCGCATCGGCTCAATCAGTTCTCCAAGTTTTTCCGGCCCGAAGGAGCAGTTGATGCCGCAAGCATCAACCCCGAGAGCGGCCAGGGTAATCAGACATTCAGAAAAGGAATTGCCCGCCAGTGTCCGGCCGTTCTCTGCAAAAGTCAGCGAAGCCAGAATAGGCAGGTCACATTCAGATTGAACGGCCATTACAGCTGACCGCACTTCAGCCAGATCCATCATGGTCTCAATTAAGAACAGATCAACACCGCCGGCCAGCTGGCCGAGGACTTGTTCGCGAAAAATGTCAGTCATTTCACCTAATGTCAGATCACCGGCCGGATAAAGAAAACTGCCGGTCGGCCCGAGATCGCCAGCAACCAGAACAAGCCGGTCTGGATTTTCCTGCCGAAAGCGGTCGCGGATCTGCACGCTGAGCGCTGCAAGCTGCCGGTTGACCTGCTCAATATTTTCAGATGCATGATGACGAGCCATTTTCATGCGATTAGCGCCAAAAGTCGCCGTCAGAATGATATTGCTGCCGGCTGCTAAATATTGGCCTTGCAGATTTTCAAGAACTTCCGGGTGTTCGAGGACCCAGATTTCAGGAGAAATGCCGGCCGCCATGCCTGCGGCCTGCAGGTGTGTGCCTGTTGCCCCGTCCAGAAGCAGATGCCTGGTCGAGGCGAGTTGCCTGAAATCACTCCGATTCATGGATTGTCCTCCTTGTATAACGAACCGTCGGGGTTCAGG
>DMJC01000092.1 GCA_003451915.1 Clostridiales bacterium | reverse complement strand
GTCTGCGGATTGTATTGAATCGACAAGAGTTCCCGGCGACCGCCGCGATGGCCGACGAAAGCAACTGTCTGCCCCTGGACCTGACCGCCCCAGATTGCGTGCAGAAACGGCATCTCTTCCGGGTGGCGATAGACTTCGGCAAACTGCCCGTCTATCTTTTTGTAAACTGCCAGCCGGCTGCCGTGAAAAGGTGAGAAAACCAGTAATTCGCGCTCGCCGTCGTGATCAAAATCAAGATAGAGCATATCACTGGCCGGCTGATCCAATAGGCATTCGACCTGCCAGTCGCCGTCTTTATCCTGGGGTGGCTGTATTTTATAAACGCCCTGGTCAGATCCGACGAGCGCAATATCGACACCTTGATCATGATATTTACAGAAGCCGTGGTTGCGAAACAGGCCTGTCGCCAGCGATGTCATCTTCAGCTGGCGGGCTTCATCAAATCCGTCCAGTTTCGCCGGCAGTTCAGCGACCCAGACTTGGCCAGGCGATGACCAGTCATCTTTGCCGGCGTGTGCCGACTTGATCGTTGCTGCGACCAGATAATCGGCTGACCCGCCGCGCAAGACACCAAAGCGGTGGACGAAGGGCAATTTCACCAGCGTTTTGCTGACCCATTGCCTGTCAACTTTCTGCACATAGACGATTTCAGCATCCGCACTGTCATTGAACGAGTAAAATTTTCGGGTAGCCAGCAAAACAGGACTGCCGGGTGCCTGCTCAAGCGTCATCACCCCGCCGGGGCCTGGCCACAAAGCCGCTTCATAGTTTCCATCAAAATCGTACATGAAGCAGGGATCATTTTTTTCAGCTGCGCACAGCAGATGATCGCCGTCCTGATCTTTAAATGTGGCCAGCGCATAACATTTGTTCAGCTCACCAATGACTTTTTTTTGAACTTTCATATTTTACCTCTTCTGATCATGGCATCTGGTCATTTATTGAGAATGACAGGTCCAGCTTCCCTCGCATCAGCCTGCAGGTTTGCGTAACTTCTTCAAGCCAGTTTTCCGAACCGGTATGCCAGCATTCGACAACGTAGCGGCCCACACCCAGCTGGACAGCTTTGGCTATCGCAGCGTCGAAATCAACATGCCCCTCACCCAACGGGATTTCCCGGAAATGACCGGGTCTGGTTTCTTTCAGATGCAGGGCGATCAGCCGCCCCCGCCCGCTTTCCAGGTCTTCAAGAACATCCTCGCCGCTGTCCAGTGCAGCATTGGTGATATTTCCGATATCCGGATAGACATGCAGATAGGGCGAGTCAACCATCCTGACGAACGACATGGCTTTGGCAACTGTGTTCATGAAGGGCGTCTCCATCGTTTCAAAGCCGAGCAGGATACCGGCCCCGGCTGCCATTCTGGCTGCACGCCGCAGATTCTCACTGAACTGTTTTCGGCTCAGATCTGTCGATTCTTCATAATACACATCATAGCCCGCCAGCTGTATGATCCGGATACCCAGGTCGTCAGCCAGCTGCAAAGCTTTGGCCATAATGGTCATCCCCTGATTGCGGATAGTTTCATCAGGGCTGCCGATCGGGAACCGGCGATGCGCACTGAGGCACATCGAGCGCAGCGGCAGCCCGGAATCAGCCATCAGGCGATTCATTTCTGCCCGTTCGGAGGGGAGCCAGTCCAGACGGGCCAGTTTCTCGTCGGTTTCATCGATGCTGATCTCAAGAAAATCATAGCCGGCAGTCCGGGCTGCGGCCAGTTTCTCAGCCCAACTCAGGTCTTTCGGTAAAGCTTTCTCATATAGCCCGATTTTGTATTGACGTTCACTGATATCCATAACAGTCAGTTAACTCACAGCATCGAGCGGAACGGAATATTCTGAGGCGCTTCAAAGCAGTCTTCAAAACCGCGGCGATGATGGTAAGCTTTCTTGGCCCGATCGGTCGGATAGGTATACTTGCCGCCGACTTCCCAGAAAAACGGGTGAAATTTATAGTCGAGACGGTCTTTTTTCATATTGTAAAGGACAGCGATCTCATTGACATCGGCCATGAAATTTGACCAGACATCGTAATGGATCGGAATGACGACATCACAGCGCAGGGCTTCGGCCATGCGCAGGATCTCGACCGAGGTCATCTTGTCAGCCATGCCGACCGGGTTTTCGCCATAGGAGCCGAAAGCGACATCGATTTTATGGTCTTTGCCGTGTTTGGCGTAATAGATTGAATAATGTGAATCACCGCTGTGATAAATATTGCCGCCTGGTGTTTTGATCAGATAGTTGACCGATTTGTCGTCCATATCGGTCGGGCAGATACCGGTCAGCTCCTCACGGTCGGGGCCGGTCGAGTCAGTTGTCACCAGACAGGTCCGGTCAAAGGAATCGAGACAGACAATTTCCAGGTCTTTTATTTTGATGGTGTCACCAGGTCTGACGGTGATGCAGCGCTCGGCCGGAACACCCCAGCGGATCCAGGTTTCGACGGATTTTTTCGGTCCGATGAACGGGACCGGGATTGTCTCGCCCTGTTCATTGACTGTCGTCAGACCGCTGTTGATCACATGGGCTGCCATTTCAGCGCTCATATGGTCCTGATGATAATGCGTGGCCAGCACAGCATCAATTTTACTGATCGCAAACGGGTCAATGACAAATGGAATAGCCCGCAGATTGGGTTGCATGGCGCGGGCTCCGCACATATTGGCCATCTGGTGGCCGACAGCCATCTTGCCGTTACCGTGCTTTTGCTTGCCGTTGCCAAACCAGGCATCAATCGTGATATTGCAGTCAGCCGGAGTTTTGACCCAGATTCCGGTGCAGCCCAGCCACCACATGGCGACCGTGCCGGGCTGTACATCTT
>DMJC01000072.1 GCA_003451915.1 Clostridiales bacterium | reverse complement strand
ATTGCCACGGGTAGAAAAGCGATCTGTAATTTTTTCAAAGCCTTTCCGGGCAACCGTTGTGTCGACAGATCGACTCTTCGGGGCTGCTCATCGCGTGGTACGCGATCAGGCCAATTTTTCTTCATCCGCGAACTTCATCCTATCCTGTCGTTTGGATCAGCTATTAATTCTTGATCATATTATACATTAAATGACATTTTTTGGGTATTAAGTATAAGAATATTGTAAATGAAACACAAATTTAACTTTACAGTTTTCAGATTAAGTCCGTAATATGAAACCAGATCATTCTTGTTATGAAATTGGAGAAAATGCAATGAGTAAGCAAGCCATGCAGAACCAGATCACGGCCCGCTGGGCCCAGATGGGACTTCCGTTTGTAATTGGCCAGAGTACTGACCTGTCAGTTTATAACGAGTTTGTCGATGCAACTTGGCGAACTGGCAATAAAAAGATCGTTTATGAAGCATCAGTTTATTTTGATGATGCTGCGCAGACAGTTTTCATGTGGGAAAAAACGACCGAAACCGGCGGAGGTATCTCAGGTGGTTATGACAGCGGCACTTCATTCCAAAGTGGCAAATCGCTTTACCGGAAAATAAAAAGTTTTCAATATGGACCTGATGGCCGTGCATATGAATATGAGATTGATCTGGGGGCAATTCAGAAAATCGTCAAAGAAACTGCCGGCCTTTATGGGTGGAAATTTAAAATTGTCCTCAGCAAAGGGAAGGCTGCCTATCCGGCAGGCTATCAGGCAGCAGCTTCTGTTTATCAGCCGGCGGCGATTGCAGCTGCAACACCACCGGCCATGCAGCCAGCAGCATTCTGCCCTAACTGCGGCAACCGGCTTAGGCCAGGCAGCAGGTTCTGTGGCAGCTGCGGGCAGCCCCTGCCATCCGCATCGGCTGCTTCTGTTCAGCAATATCAGCCTGTACAACAGGTCCAGCCAGTTCAGCAGTATCAACCTCTTCAGTCATCGCACAGACCGCCCAAAAAGGTTAAAACTAAAAAGCCTCTGTTGATTGGCTTGTCTGTTATTGCAGTCCTTGTGGCAGGTGCTCTGATCCTGACCGGATTAGGCCATGCTGATGATAAAAATGATCCGAAATCAACAACAAAACAAACCACCGCCGACAGCCAGCAGACTGGGTCCATCACCCCGACCGAAGACTCGTCAGTCCTGTCAAAAGGAGTCAATCTGGATGACCTCGGAAATATCATGAATGGTCAATATTTTTTCGATGATGGTGACCGCCAGTTCTATTCCAGCTTCGATCAGACTGGGGCAGCCCATATTTATTCGATAAACTCAGGATCCAGCAGTGCTACTGCCATTTTTGACGGATTCGGCTGGTCTCTGACCGTGTACGACGGCTGGCTCTATTTTTCCGGCAATCAAGGAGCAGCCATTGATGGTACTTATAACCTGTTCCGGATCAGACCTGACGGATCTGAAGTCGAACGGCTGAACAGCGACTACTGCTTTGGCATGAGCATTTACCAGAATTATCTTTACTTCATCAAACGGATTGACGCAAGCGCCGGCAAATATGCAATTTGCCGTTTAAAACTTGATGGCAGCGGTGAAGAAACACTTGTACCTGATTTTGCCGGATACTGCATTATTTTCGAAAATAATCTTTATTACGCCGGCAGTGATGGCATTCTCTACAAAGCCAGCCCTGACGGATCAGGCGCATCAGCCGTGATCAATGGCAATGTCCGGCAGTTCATCATTGGCAATGGTAAGCTGATCTATGCTGATTCCAATGGTAACATCTATGCATCAGATATTAACGGACAGAACAGTACATTAATCCGCGCGGCCGGTTCCTTGCCCTTGTATTCGCTTAACTCAAGCAAAGATATCATCTATTATACAGTGCTCGATCAGTCAAAACCTGTCGATCAGTACGCTTATGCCTATGAAATCCATCGAATCGGCTTTGATGGCAGCAACGACCAGCTGATTTATTCCAGTGCCTCATATGGAACCTATATCAACATTGTCAATAACCAGGTCCTCACGCTCGACTATGCTGTGGACAATTCAACAGGCATTCTGACAGCTGTTGCCATGACGATGGATAGCAACGGCAGCGGGGTTGGAGCACTGCCACGATAATTATTGTTTCAGTGTTAACAAGGCACTAATTGTACAATTTCAATCGGATACCATTATCGTTTGATATCGATCAGATCGACAATATCAAGTGTTTTTCCTAAAGGGAGCAGAATTCGTAATATTGTTTCAAGTTGCGGATTTGTGTCACCACATTCGAGTCTGGCAATGACGGGCTGTTTCACGCCGCTTGTTTCCTCCAGAATCTTTTGCGACATCCCAGTAAGTCGTCTGATCTCAGAAAGATGCTCGACAAGCTGATAACGCTGCAACTTTACCAAATCAACAGTAACGCCATTTTCCCATAATTCGTTGCACGCCAGATCAATATCGTCATTCCATGAGATTCCATAACCTCCTGCATCAACTTTAACCAGACGAAATAGCTGTTCATCTTGCAAAGCCAAAAAGGGCACAAATTTATCCATCAATGGCTTAACGTTATATAATTTAATTTCACCACCTGCAAACCATAACAGCAATGACTTATCAGGCAAAGGTTTAACCACATGAATTTTACGAAACATAAACTCACCCCAAATTAATCCAGCGGTGGAAGCTGTTTAAATTCCTGCGTATTCCACATCGCTTCCAGCTCTGTTCGATAGAAACCCAACCATTCTTGCACCAGCATTAAAGCTCGAGGAGGTAAATCCCCTTCGATCATTCTACCATTTACCACACAGATAGCACCCATATATTCACCATAAATGGCATGAATATGAGGCGGATTATGATCGGTCTGTTGATAGTACATTTTTATGATTATTCCGAAAAAACGCGCTACAACCGGCAAATGAGCACCTCCCCTGCACTATGTTCTCACGCGCTTATTATAACTCATAAGATTTATAAATTCAATATCTTTTAAGTTATTATTTTGATTATATCAACTTCAGCAGTTCATCAAGACCTGCCAGAACCGGTGATCCGGTCGCCAGCAGACGCTGCTTCGAATTGTGGCCGCCTTCCAGCAGCAGACAACGGCAGCCAATCGCCTGAGCTGCCTCATAATCATGGGTAGTATCGCCGATCAGAACGGCCTGTTCAGTCTGCAAGCCTTGACTGCCAAACCAGCTTTTAGCCATCTCTATTTTACTGCGGCCAAGTATGTCGCTCAGGCCGATGATCGGATCAAAATATCCGGTCAGACCAAAATAATCAGTCTGCTGCAGCAGAAAATCCCGCTTAGTCGCCGACAGCATGATCTGGCGGTATCCCCGGCTGCGAATATCTGCCAGAACCTCCAGTACACCGCTGCGCAAAGGGCAGTCAAAACTGGCCGGCTGATATTCATTCATGTATTCCTGCGCCAGCTCAGTGTAGGGTTCGATGGAAAAATCAAAGCCAACCTTGCGGTAATAATCAATAACCGGAAAATTAAATTCAGCCTGATAGGACTCGCGGCTGAGCACCGGCAAGTTGCGTTTGGCCAGCATCTGATTAATTATATTGAGGCAAAGGATCAAATCATCCAGTATCGTTCCATTAAAATCCCAGATCACTGTCTTGGTCATCGTTGCAGTGGCCCCTCCAGTCTCGGCTCGCCCGAGCCGGGTTGTTCTGACCATTATACATCAAACATTGCCCAAGAGCACCCGATTCAGATGCTGTCGTGCCAGACCGGCCAGATCCGTCAAGCGCCGTATGCTGATCGGTCCAGGTTCAGTCCGTTGGTAATCCGGGTGATGCCGTGTCAAATGCAAAGGCAGATCAGCATCAATGCCAGCGAGCCAGCGAGCCAGATCACTGACGTCCGCTTCACTGTCATTCAGCCCGGGCAGCAATAAGGTGGTAACCTCAACATGGCAGGCCGCTGCAGCTGTTTGAATATTCCGCTTAACCACCTCAAGATCGCCGCCGCAAATGGTTTTGTAAAATGAAGCTTGCCAGGCTTTCAGATCAATATTCATGGCATCAACCCAAGGCAGCAGCTCGGCCAGTGGTTCAGGTTCAATGAAGCCATTGCTGACCAAAACTGTTTTTAACCCGGCTGCACGCGTCAGCCGCGCGCAATCGAGGACAAATTCATAACTGACGAGCGGTTCATTGTAAGTATGCGCGACACCGATAT
>DMJC01000081.1 GCA_003451915.1 Clostridiales bacterium | reverse complement strand
TGGCAGCATTAGCCATCACGATCATTCCTGTTCTGATATTCTTCCTGCTGATGCAGAAGAGAATCATGAGCGGACTGGTGACCGGGGCCATCAAAGGATGAGGACGTCATTATGAAAACAATTCGTGACACGGCATTTCGGGCAGACTGGATTGATAAGGAACCGACCGTACCGGTACCCAAAGCAGATTGGATAAACTGGAAGAATCTTGATATAGCTTATGGCGATGACCCGCTCCAGCAGTTTGATCTGTATTATCCCAATTCCGGTGAAGGGCCCTATCCGCTGTGCATTTTGGTTCACGGCGGCGGCTTCATGCTGTGCGACAAACGCGACTGGCACCTGTATCCGGGCTTTTTTGCCCTTGAAAAAGGCTTCGCGCTGGCTTCGGTCAATTATCGCCTGACACCTGCTTCGCCTTTTCCGGCGGCGCTGGAGGACATCTGTCAAGTCATAGAATATTTGCATTCGCATGCACAGGAGCAGATGCTAGATCAGGACAAAGTTGTTCTGTTCGGCACTTCTGCCGGCGGTAATCTGGTGTCAGTTGCTGGTCTTGAAGATCGGAGCAACATCGTCAAGGCGGTGGCAGTATTATGTCCGCTCGTTGACCTGATTGCCGAACAAGTATACGTAGAGACGATAGATCAGCAAAATCCGCTGCGAATGATGCTGGAAGGCGCTTTTGTTCCTTACCTTGGCGCCATGCCGATGGATAATCCAGACTTTGCCGCGCAGGCAGGCATCCTAAGCCATGTCTGGAAAACGCCGCCGCCATTCTATATCCAGCATGGCGACCGCGATGCAGCGGTGCCCGTCAGACAGGCCTTTGAACTTGCCGATGCTTTACGGCATGCCGGGGGCAAGGTGGTTCTGGACATTTTGCAGGATGTCGATCATGCAGGCGCTGGCCCCGAGTTTCTGGAGGAATGCAATGTCATCCCGATCATCAATTTTTTCAAAATGTGCTGCGAACGTGATGCACAAGGAGTAAAACCATGATAAAGCTGATAACACGCGCCGATGATTTAGGTTCATCGCATTCGGCTAATCTTGCGATAAAAAACGCGGTCGACATTGGATTTATCAAAAATGTATCGGTCATGGCAGTATGCAGCTTTTTAGATGAAGCCGCATACATGCTGGCTGATCGAAGCGATATCAGCTTTGGCTTGCATGCCACAATCAATGCAGAATGGGACAATGTCCGCTGGGCGCCGCTCACGCGAAATCAATCGATCATGGATCCGGAAGGATTCTGCTTCAGAGATCCGGCAATGTTTCTGAGTCATTTGCCGGTTATCGACGAGGTTGTTGAAGAGCTTGACGCGCAATTCGATTATCTAACGAGATCTGGGTTTAAACTGCGCTATCTGGACGCGCACATGTTTTTTGAACGTTATATTCCTGGTCTGCAGCAGGAAATGAATCGCTGGTCAAAGAATAAAGGACTTAAATACTTTAATGAACTCCCGTATGAGCTCTTTCCCTTTATGGATTACCAGTCGTCAACCCCGGGTTTGTTTGAAAAGACGCTAAAAAATATGACGAGCGGCCAGTATGCTTATATTGTTCACCCCGCGCTGTATTCAGAAGAAATGCTGGAGACAGGAAACGCTGCGGTTCCAGGAGAGGTTGTGGCTTATCGTCGTCAGCAGGACGCAGATTTTGCCTGCAGCCAAATGACCATGCAGTCCTGTCAGCAATACGGTGTTGACAGCATCAGCATTAAAGATAAATTTTAGTCATTCATCAGTCAAAAACATTATAAGGTGGATTGGAAAATGAAACCCCAAATCATAAAAATCGATGATTCCACATATCAGCTTGTGGAAAATATTGGCGCACTTGTGACCAATTCACATTTGATCATTGGCGCAGAGAAAGCGCTGATGATTGACGCGGGCATGGGTCTGACCGATCTGCGCGAAGCTGCCCGAACGCTGACAGACAAGCAGGCTGATCTTGTCTGCACGCATGGCCACTATGACCATATGGGTTCTGCCTGTCGATTTGACAGCGTATATATGAGCCATCAGGATCTTGCGGTCGCACAGGAACATTTCAGCCAGTCTTTCCTGTCGAGGATGTCGGAAATGCTCCAGGCTGAATTTGGAGAACAATTCACAGCAGCGGCACGAGAAGCGACGTTGGGACTGAAAATGCCGCAGGTCATTTCGCCGCTGCCTCTTGATCAATCATTTCATCTGGGCGGCAGGCGAATCGACATGATCATGACGCCTGGTCATACGCCGGGCAGTATTTGCCTGCTAGATGCTGACCGAGGCTATTTATTCAGCAACGATACCGTGTGCTCACGAGGCGTTTTACTTAATCTTCCGTATTCATGCGACGTTGCAACATTCGCTTCGAGTCTCCGAAAATTGAATGTTTATCGGGATAAAATGCAGACGCTCTTTCCGGGTCATCATAACCATCAGATTGATCCCGGGTACATCGATAAATATCAGGCCTGTGCCCAGGGTATTGCAGAGGGTTCATTGACGGTTGTGAGCGGGGAATCCTTCGGTGAGCCCAGCTATATGGCTGTCTATGCAGATATCGCCATTGCTTATCGTTAAGGAAGGAAAACAGATGGAAATTCTCAATGACAAGCACCTGGCGGTATCTGATACCAAAGATCTGCTGTGGCTGATAAATGAAAATGAATTGGATTTTGAAAAACTGGATAAAACTGAATCGATTTTCTCGCAGGGAAACGGAACAATCGGATTTCGCGGTGATTTTGAGGAGGGCGTCAAAGGCTGCAGCATTGAGGGCACCTATATCAACGGATTCTATGAAACCGCGCAGATCCATTACGGTGAGATAGCGCATGCCTATGCCAAAAACAGTCAGACCCTGCTGAATCTGGCCAACGCGAAGCGGGTCAGGATCGTCCTGGATGGTGAAGATCTGCAGTTATCGCCCGGTCGTTACAGTGACTATCATCGTACCCTTGACATGGAAACCGGAATTTCAGACCGGAGCTTTGCCTGGCAATCGGCAACGGGAAAAAGTGTTCAGGTCCGTGCGCAGCGCTGGATCATCTCCGATGAATCCAATGTCGCAGTTATCAAATATTCACTGCGGTTTCTTGATGATTTTGAACGGGTCGAATTCGCCACTGAGATTGATTCAAATACCGTCAATGCCAAAAAGTCAGAAGACTCACGAGTGGGTGCGCATTTTGATGAAAACCCTCTCGAAACTGTCTCGAGCAAGGCAACTGGCAATGATCTGCTGCTGGTTCAAAAGACCAGAAGATCTGGATTATCCTGTGCAATTGCCGAAACCCATACCTTCAGCTCAGAATTTGCGGCTGATCAGCAATGTTATTTTGAAAACGACAAGCCCGGCTGTTCTTATTCGTTTCATGCTGATGCCGGAAATGAAGTCATGCTGATCAAATATATCGCCTTTGCGCATGGACCGTCAGACCAGTCATCTGCTCTGGCCATTCTGGCTCAAGCCAAAGCGCAAGCTGCTTGCCGCCAAGGATTTGATCAGCTGAAATTGCTTCAGAAAGAGCTGATGCGAAAATTCTGGCATCAAAACCAGTTTGACATCGCGGGAGCGCCGAGTGTCCTACATGGCCTGCGATTCAATGTATTTCAGCTGTTTCAATCGGTTGGGAAAACGGGTACAACCAGCATATCAGCCAAAGGGCTGAGCGGCGAAGGCTATGAAGGCCATTATTTCTGGGACTCAGAGACGTATGTTTTCCCGGTTTATTTATATACGATGCCCGAAATCGCCAGATCTCTGCTGATGTATCGCTATTCGATTCTCGACAAAGCGCGCCATCGTGCGCGAGAAATGTCACACGAAAAAGGGGCCCTGTATGCCTGGCGCACGATCAACGGCGATGAGTGCTCGCCCTATTTCCCGGCTGGAACCGCCCAATACCACATCAACGCGGACATTGCGTTCGCCGTTGCCCAGTACGTCGAAGTTACCGAAGACTTCGAATTCATGAAACTATATGGCTTGGAAATCCTGATCGAGACCGCACGCCTCTGGCATGAGGTTGGATTTTATAACCAGTTGAAGGGCAACCGGTTTTGCATTAATGCTGTGACCGGTCCTGATGAGTATAATGTTTTAGTTGACAATAACTGCTATACCAATCTGATGGCTTCTTTCAATCTGGCACAGGCTGCTCATTGGACAGACTGGCTGATCCGGTCAGATCCTTCAGCCGCTGCTGCTCTGTTTGACAAAATTGATTACCAGCCTGGTGAAGCTAAAAAGTGGCAGATTGCCGCAGATCGCATGTATATCCCTTATGATGCTGAGCGACAGATCTTTTTGCAGGATGACGGGTTTCTGCAGCGAAAACCTTGGCCGATTAAATCAATCCCCACTTCAAATTTTCCTTTGCTGCTGCACTATCACCCGCTGATCATCTATCGCCATCAGGTTTGCAAGCAGGCAGACCTCGTCCTGGCTTTGCTGCTGCGAGCAGACGCTTTCAGTTACGCCGAGAAAAAGAAGGTTTACGACTTTTACGAGCCTTTGACAACGCATGATTCCTCGCTGTCAAAAGCCGTTTTTTCGATCCTGGCGTCAGAGATCGGTTACCGCGACCAGGCTTATGACTATTATATGAGTACCATACGATTGGAT
>DMJC01000058.1 GCA_003451915.1 Clostridiales bacterium | reverse complement strand
GCCTGGCACCAAAACGCAACTGACTGGCACCAAAACGCAACTGCCAACCAGGACAAAAATATAAATAATTTACAGTAGGTGTATAAATGGACGAAATGATTATATCACGATATAAACAGTGGCTCGAGTTCGACAATAAGACCGGACATGAGCTGTTGGCGATTCAGGATGATAAGGAGATTGCTGATCGCTTTTACCGTAACCTTGAATTTGGCACTGGTGGTTTACGTGGGGTGATGGGAGCCGGGACTAACCGGATGAATCGCTATACAGTCCGCCGGGCAACGCTGGGACTTGCGCGTTTCTTACTGCAGACCGGCCATAAACGCCGCCGTGGCGAGACTAATGTCGTGATAGCTTACGATTCGCGGAACCAGTCGCGAGAGTTTGCCTTGGAAGCTGCTGGCGTGCTGTGTGCGGCTGGAATTGCGGTCAATGTTTTTGACCAGCTGATGCCGACACCGGTTCTGTCTTTTGCTGTACGCCATCTGGGCTGCCAGGCTGGCATTGTGATCACAGCCAGCCATAATCCTAAAGAATACAACGGCTACAAGGTTTATGATGCAACCGGCTGTCAGATTTTACCGGACGCAGCGGCGCTGATCATCGCCGAGATCGGCGCGATTAACGACCTGCTTGGCATTCCCGTGCTCGCACCTTCAGAAGCCGAACAGGCAGGCCTGCTGACCTGGATTGGTGAAGAAGTGCTGACAGCTTATCTTGCCAAAGTGCAGGAACAATCGCTTTTTACCGGGCAATCAGATATAAAGGTTGTCTACACACCGCTGCATGGGACGGGAAATAGACCTGTTCGGCGAATTCTCGATCGCTTTGATGTTGAGGTGGTCAAGAGACAGGAATTACCGGATGGCGATTTTTCGACTGTCCGCTCGCCCAATCCTGAGGAACGGGATGCACTGACTTTGGCCATTGAAGAGGCGAAAAAGCTTAGTGCCGATCTCGTGTTGGGCACCGACCCTGACTGCGACCGGGTTGGCATCGCAGTACACCAAAACGGTGATTATCTGCTGCTGACCGGTAACCAGATCGGTGCTTTGCTGGTTGATTTTGTTGTGAAAAACCGTGTGCCAAGTGCCGCATCTTTAACAGGCGTCCAGCCGGCATTGGTCAAAACGATCGTGACCAATGAGCTCGGGGCACAGATCGGCCAGAAACATGGCTTGCTGGTTGACGAGACATTGACCGGATTCAAGTACATCGGTGACAAGATTAACCAGTATCAACTGTCGGGTGACAAGTCATTTGTGATTGGATATGAAGAGAGCTTCGGCTTCCTGATCGGCACACATGCCCGTGATAAGGATGCTGTTGTCGCTTCAATGTTAATTGTCGAGATGGCTGCCTGGCATCGTGAGCAAGGAAGAACGCTGGTTGATGCGTTAGCCGAGTTGTATGCTCAGTACGGATATTATCTTGACGTGCTCGACTCGTTCACGCTGAAAGGTGCTGATGGCGCACGGCGGATCCAGGAAATCATGAAAGAGATTCGCCATAAAGGCAATAAATTGTTTCCTGGTTCATCTGTGGCATTGATAAAAGATTATGAAGCTGGAGTTGACGGATTGCCACGGGAAAATGTCGTCAAATTCATAATGAATGATGAAAGTTGGGTAGCGATTCGCCCTTCAGGCACAGAACAAAAAATAAAAGTATATTATTCCATTAAAGGAGAAGATAAGGCTGAGAATGATGCAAAATTGAAAATCTATCGTGATATATTCAGGAGCTTTGTCGAATAATGTCGAGTTTTTTTAGTTTCGTTTTGGTGCCAGGCACCAAAAACGAGGCACCAAAAACGCCAGGCACCAAAAACGCCAGGCACCAAANNGCACCAAAAACGCCAGGCACCAAAGCAACCTAACCCATCACGCCGCCCCATTCAACGATATGGAAGCCGTCACGCCGGATCGGCTCGACGACCGGTGGCAATAGATCTTCTTTTGATATTTCAGCGTCTGCCGGCATGAAAACAAACCATAGACGATAAACATTGTCCGGCTTTGGCGTCACGGTCATCGGCATGGCCTTATCCACCACCGCTGTTGGCTGTGGATAGGCATAATAGGCCACGCCTGCAGATAATTTACTGACCCAGAATTCTAGAAAGTCAGCAGTTTCCTGTTCATTAAAACCATAAAGAGACAGGATCCGGTGTAAAGCAATCTCGCGGCCGACCGGATCAGCCGGCAGCAGCCAGCCTTGATCGTATGAGAAAAGTGCCGAATTGCTGGTTGATTCGTAGAAGAGGTAGTCAAAAATTTGTCCACCGCCCGTTGCCTGCCCGCTGCCATCAGCCAGTCTGCCGTCAGGCCAGGCCATGACCTGCCACGAATCACCATATTCGGGTATTGTCTCCGTTAGCAGAGCCGGCAGGCCAAACTCAACAGTCACCGCCATGGCGCGCTCGGGATATACATAAATATTCGGTTTATAAACGTTCGTGCCAAATGGCGGGCGGCCATATTCATCGTATATCTGCCCACGAAAATATAAATCAAACAAAATGATGGCCCTATAAAAGCCNNGGCCAGATCCAGGGTGCTGGCAGTAATGTTAATACCCCTCGTCGTCTGATCAAGAAAAGCGAGTGAGGAGTGCCGGTGATTTGATTTATCAAGATAGGTGCTTACATCATTGTAAAGACAGTAAGACGAATAGGCCGTTCCGGCAAATTTGACCAGGTCGCCGCGAAGTTTGATACGATCGGCAGCCAGGCCAGACCGGGTCAGATCATCATAATGGCGCGCAGTCGCCCGGTTGCTGTAACGGCGGCTGAACTTTTCAACCTTTTCCATCGCCCGGCTGAGCTCACGACCCTGACCGTCCAGATAGCGGTCGGTAATCTGGCCGACGACGTTGCTGGTGCCGGCTGCGGTATCACTGCCGAACAAGTCGATCAAAATGCTGTGGTTTTCCGGCGGCGACGCTTTGATCGTGCTTTGATTTGAATTTGTGGCAACGACCTGGCTCGCTGGCAGCATGGCCACAACAAGCAACACAAGCGCAATACAGGCTACCAGGCGAACCGCAGATCTTTTCATGACTGATCAGCTCCCATCTGCTCTTGATACCAGCTGATGTAACTGGCAATCGTCGCGTCGACACCGATCGACAGCGCTTCATCGAAATAATCGGCGGCCTCGTCGTCGAGGCCTTGTTCGTAGCGGGTCACACCCAGGTAATAAAGAGCGACAGCAAGCGCCGGATCTTGTTCGAATGCCCGCAGCAGGAAATATTCGCCAATGGCGTAGTTTTTGTTGTTGGTCGCCTGAATGCCGGCATAGAGCTGCATCTCACACCATTGCGGGTATTGGCTGGCGGCCTGGACAAAAACACGCTGCGCATCGCTGTTGCGGCCGGAGAGCGTATAAAGCTGCCCGCTGAGTGCATAATATTCATCGGCGGACTTGTCGGCAATGTCGATCAGCCTGTTTTCAGCGTTGATGTAATCTTCTGCTGCCAGACTTGCCTGCGCTTTAAAAAGCAGCAGCCGATCGTTGGGGCCGTATTCAGTGATCAGCTGATCCAGCAGCTCCTGTGCTTTAGCCGGCTGGTCTTGACCCAGCCAGGATTCGACCTGCGCAATTTTGGCATCGTAGGCTAGAAAACCATCGTTTTCAGGTTGCAGACCGCTCCAAAGCCCGATCAGCAGGACGATGACCAGTCCGATTGCTGAAATCAGGCGCAGCAGTCTGCGGGGCACTTTTCGGACGGCGAACAGGTTAAAAAGCAGCAACGCTGCCGCGATGACGGCTGCTGTGATGCTCCAGACCGCGCTGCCCTGCATGACCAGCAGGTTGGCAGCAGCTGCTGCCAGCAGCAAAATGAAAAGCAAGATGAACATTCAATCCACCTCCTTCAGCAGGGGTGCAAGTTTCTCCATCAGCCAGGTGGCATGAATGGAAACTCCGAACAAATCATTGGTGTGATCTGTCGAAGGCAGATATTCGAGAACTTTCTGGCAGGCGGCGTAGGACTCGGGATAGTTTTCCATCCGGTCGTGCAAGGTTGCCAGGGCATACCAGGCGGTCGGCTGTTCTTCGTCGAGCGCCAGGGATGCTTTGAGACTGGCCAGCGATTTTTCATTGTCTTGCAATTCATAATAGAGCGCGCCCTGGATGTAAAG
>DMJC01000002.1 GCA_003451915.1 Clostridiales bacterium | reverse complement strand
CTGCAAAAGCGGTTAGGGAATTAACAAAATTGAGCTTCGCCGATCTGATCCATCCTTAACCTTTCACCCATCACCCTTCATCCTTCATCCTTCATTCTTCATTCTTCATCCTTCATTCTTCATCCTTCATTCTTCATTCTTCATCCTTCATTTTCATTCAGCTTAGCCTCGCGTCCCACAAACCGCAGAACGGGTCAACCGGACTTTTCCCCTGAAACTGTGAACGGCCGGTCAGTTTTTCAACGAGTGCTTCCAGCACCTCATCATGGGCGCTGTAGGTGTTGATGAATGTGCGGACTCGCGGCACATCAATCAGATGGTAAGGATTTTCCACAGAAATAAAGATGGTCGGCACGGAGGTCACATAAACCGGTGCGTTGGCACCCATCGGGAAGGCCCATTCGATGCGGACGACAGTCTGATTGCTCTTGGTCGCCTTGCTGACAAGGTATAGAATCAGATCGTATTTGTCAGTAATTGCGCTGTATGGCGTCATCATGCCTTCCATCGCTTTATTGGCATCGAAAATATCGATATCAAAGCCTTCGGCCCGCAATCTGGCGACAAATTTATCCGATGCTTTCTTTTCAGCGCCTTGGCCGAAGAAACCAGCATCATCTTCAATTGCGTAGAAGAGGACCTTTTTGTACTTTTCTGGTGATATGGGCAAAACACCTTTTTCTTCCTTGACCAGTGTGATGCCTTGATCGGCACATTCGCGAGCCCATGCTTTGTGTTCGGGGCAACCGACAACAGCTTGCGCCTGTTCCAGCGCCGGTACCAGCGTGCCTTCTGCCTGCTTTATATGCAGCTTCAGGGCTGCTTTGAGTGCCAGAATGCGGGTCAGGGCTTCGTTCAGGCGTTCCGGTGAAATGATGCCGTCGCGGATGCCCTGACGCATATACCCGAAGTCTTCCTGCAGATTGCGGGTAAAGAGAAACATGTCGCAGCCGGATGCGATCGCCTGAGGTACCGCCTGGGCGCGGGGCATGGGGATGACCATGCCGGCCATGGTTGAGGCGTCGGTCACGATCAGGCCGTTGAAACCAAGGTGTCCGCGTAAAAGTCCGTTAAGGATTTCGGGAGCCAGCGAACCGGGCAGGATGTCTTCATCATTGAGTGCCGGGTTGAGCTTTTTCGACCAGGCTGGCTGCATGATGTGGCCAACCATGACGGTCAGCGCACCAGCATTGATCGAAGCCTGGTAAGCTGCGCCATAAGACCTGTCCCATTCATCGCAAGACAAGCTGTTGATGCTGGTGACCAGGTGCTGGTCCCGTTCGTCAACGCCGTCGCCGGGAAAATGCTTGATCGAAGCGGCTACGCCATATTGTTGAACAGCTTTGACATATTCAACGCCCATTTTGCGGACTATGGCGGGGTCTGAGCCGAATGTGCGGGTGTTGGTGATCGGATTCCGAAAATTGTAGTCAATGTCGATAATCGGGGCGAAAGCCCAGTTACCGCCGACAGCTGCGCCTTCACGGCCACAGATTTCACCCAGGCGCCAGGCAGTTTTTGTGTCACCGGTCGCGGCAATCTGCATCGGTGACCCGAGCATTGTACCTTCGGCAACCATGCCATTGCCGCCTTTTTCCAGATTGGCAGGAATCAACATGGGAATTTTAGAATTTTCCTGCAATACTTTAACAGTCGCTAACAGCTCCTGCATCGGCATCGGCCGGCACATCATGCCCCCGGGCTGAATAGACAGCACATTGGCTTTGAGATACTCCGGATCACTGGCAAAAGAGACCAGGCAGAACAGCTGGCCGATTTTCTCATCCTCACTCATCCCGGCCAAGGTCATCTCCACCCAGCGAATGTCTTCATCTGTTAAAAAGAACGGATTGCCTTTTAAATCGATCATACGAGCCTCCTCATGTCAATTGTTCAACAATAGCTTCAGCTTGAATGCAGGACAGGTCAGCTGCCCGGAAATCAGCGTTCGGCGACGACGCGGCCGAACCGACACCGATCACTTTCATACCGGCAGCGCGGGCCGCATCGACACCGGCTTCGGCATCTTCAACGACGACACAGCTGACAGGATCTATTCCGAGTAATGTGGCAGCCAGCAGAAAAACCTCCGGGTCGGGCTTGCTGTTCTTGATCTGATTGCCATCGGCTACAGCATCAAAGAAATCAGCCAGGCCGATCTTTGCGAGAATCATCGGCGTGTTTTTGCTGGAAGAACCGATGGCCATTTTGATGCCGGCAGCTTTGAGCGCAGCCAGAAAATCTGACACTCCCGGCAGAATATTTGCAGGCGTCGGTCGCTCAAGCAGCTGGCGATAGTACATGTTTTTTCGGGCAGCCATCTGTTCCATTTCTTGCTTCGAGTAGGATCTCGAAGCTTTTTCGAGAATGATAGAAAGGCTCTCCATCCGGCTGACGCCGCGCAAACGCTCGTTGATTGCCCGGTCAAAATAGATACCCTCTTCATCGGCCATCTGTTTCCAGCCAAGATAGTGAAATTCGTCAGTTGATACAATGACGCCGTCGAGGTCAAAAATAAAAGCCGGCAAGGTCATGATGCTGATCCTCTTCTCAATTCCGTTTCTTGATCTCGACGTCCAGCCGAGTGTTCATCCGCTCGCGATTATTAAAGTCGATTGAGTATCCCAGATGGATATAACCACCGGTATCTGATATCTGGGTCTGAACCACACTCGTGTATATTTCGACGTCAAGATCGCCATACGGCGTTTCCATCCGGGTAATATGGCGGCTGCCGGCGGAGAATGACATGCGCAGGCCATGGCTGCCTGTGCGAATCAAAGAGACCGTGCCGTCATCACCGACCTTCATGGTGGTTTTCGTCCCCTCCATGCCGGTCGCCTCACTCTCATCATAAACGACGTACCAGGCCGGATCCTTACGGTAAAGGCGGCCTTCAGTCATCAGGCGGATTGCCTGCGGTTTTTCATCATTATTCCATTGCTGGCCTTCAATTGTCAGTAAAACATTGGGTTCCATGCCAAATTGTCCTCTCCGGGCTGTGCTTTGTCAATATTGCTCGATATCTATTCGACGAACGTCACCGACTGTTTGTTCCAGAAATGAGCTGCCCATCTGCTGAAACTGGCTGACGCTGTCGCTGGTGAAAAACTGGTGCCAGGCATCGGTTTCGCCGCCATTCAGCAGACCGTCAGCCTGCAGTGACTGCCAGACATGTTCTGCCACCCGGCTGCCGGCATTGATCTGTTGAAGATCCGGACCTGTCACTTCAGCGATGGCCGCACTAAGCAGCGGATAATGCGTGCAGCCCAGC
>DMJC01000261.1 GCA_003451915.1 Clostridiales bacterium | reverse complement strand
GATTCAGTCGCTGTACAGTATGGCAGACATGATCATAGTCGGCCGATTTTCCGATGCAGCCGGGATATCAGCTGTGACTAACGGCAGTATGGTCATCTTTATTGTCAACGGTCCGATCACCGGTATCATCACAGCGGGTACTGTGTTCATTGCCCAGTATGTCGGATCCAAAAACACGAAGGAACTCAAGGAGACAATCGGCACGATATTTACGCTGTTTGCGCTGGTGGCTGCTGCGATCATGGCCGGACTGTTCGTATTGATCAATCCATTGCTTTATGCAATCAACATTCCGCCTGAGGCGTTTGACCAGACCCGGCTTTACGTCTTGATCTGTGCGGCCGGCATGCTTTTTTCCTATGGCTATCTGGGGATCAGCGCTATCTTGCGCGGCATGGGGGATTCGCGAAGCCCGCTGGTTTTCATTGCTTTTACAAGCGTCGCGAATATTCTGATTGATCTTCTGCTGATCGGCGGATTCAATTTGGGTGCAGTCGGCGCAGCGTGGGCTACGATGCTCGCCCAAGCCGTAGGCTTTACATTTGCAGTTGTCTATTTGAAAAAGAAGGGATTTATTTTCGATTTCAGGCTGAGAAGCTTCAAGCTAGATCGCAAACGGGCTGCAGAGCTGATCAAGATGGCCCTGCCGCTGGCTGTAATGGAAACAGTCATCAACGTCTCGTTCATCATCATCAATGCTATCGTTAATCGGCTCGGTGTTGTGCCTTCGGCAGCAGTTGGTATTGCAATGCGGTTTGATGTATTTGCAATGATGCTGTCCAGCGCGACGGGCATGTCTGTTACAGCGATGGTCGGACAGAATTTCGGCGCCAGAGCATATGATCGAGCCAAGCGTGTTCTCAGGGTCAGCCTGCAGATTTCACTCGCCTTCGCTGCCTTGCTGTTTGCCTGGGTACAGATATCGCCCGAATCAGTGATGGCTATCTTTACTTCGGATCAGGCGATCATCGCCAGCGGTGTGCCATATCTTCGCTCAGCCAGCCTTGAATACCTGCTGGTCGCAGCTGTTTTTCCGATGAACGGCTTTTTCAACGGGTGTGGCCGCACAAGGTTTACCATGATCAACGGGCTGCTGGCAACAGTGGCTGTCAGGGTGCCACTGGCTTATTTGCTGGGAGCATCCGGCCTGTTCGGTATTGGTTTCGCAGCACCGTTAGCTTCATTGTTTCAAATTTTGATCGGTTTGGGGTATTATATAAGAAAGAAAAGTCACTGGGTTAGTTAAAAGGGGGAAAGGTATGTTCATCTGTTTTGAAACAGATAAACTGGAGATTATGCATCAACTGGCTGTTGAATCAGGACTGCAACCATCTGCAATACAGTATCCAGATGACGGTACGCGCTATTTTTATGTCTATGATCCTGATGGCGTGTCGGTCCAACTGCGCGTGTTCAATTAAATAATCGGATTAGTATTATGAAAAAAGCTATTCAAAAATTGTCACCGGCCATGTCGTTTATTTTACTCTTCGGCGTTGTCAGCATGTTTTCTGATATGACGCATGAAGGAGCAGCCAGTATCCGGGGTGCATTCCTGTCACTTTTAGGCGCTTCTGCTGCAACGATCGGCTTTGTTTCCGGGCTGGGCGAGCTGATGGGCTATTCGCTGCGCTACGTATTCGGCAAACTGACCGATAAAACCAGAAAATACTGGCTGCTGACCATCATCGGCTACATTGTTGATGTCATGGCTGTTCCCGCCCTGGCGCTTGTCGGCCCTAACGGCTGGATCCTGGCCTGTGCTTTTATTATTATTGAACGTATTGGCAAAGCAATTAAAAAGCCGGCCAAAAACACGATCATGTCCTTTGCAGCTACACAAGAGGGCGTTGGCAAGAGTTTCGCGATCCAGGAGCTTTTAGATCAGATTGGCGCTTTCCTGGGGCCGGTGCTGCTTTATGTGGTGATGCTGTTCAAAACTGAAGGCCAGACCTTTGCAGTTTATTCCTTTGCCTTTGCTGTTCNNATTATCCTTTTGCTGATCACGAAACAAAAATTTCCAAATCCGCAGCATTTTGAACCTGATCCAAAAGAATACATACCCTTCAAAATTCAAAAGTCATTCAAGTTGTACATCGTCGGTATCAGCCTTTTCGCTTTTGGCTTTATCGATTATTCGCTGATCATCATGCATGTGGCCAGACAGTTCACGCAATTATCCGGGGGATTATCTGAAACATCGACGATGATAAACAGTGGCACGTTGCCGCTGCTTTATGCAGGGGCGATGCTGATCGATGCCGTTGCGGCCTTGATCTTTGGCGTCATGTATGACAAGAAAGGTGTTAAAGCCCTGATCATTTCCACGTTGCTTTCAGCCCCATTTGCCTTGCTGATTTTTGCTTTTCAATCCATCCCAACCTTGCTGGCCGGCATTGCGCTCTGGGGCATCGGCATGGGCGCACAGGAATCTATTCTTAAAGCTGCTGTTGCCACGATGGTGCCAAAACAAAGTCGGGCAACCGGTTACGGTATTTTTGAATTTGCCTTCGGCATCTTCTGGTTTCTGGGCAGCTGGCTGCTCGGGGCCCTCTACGACTTGAATTTGACCGCTATGGTTGTGGTATCCATGGGCGCCCAGCTGCTGGCTGTTCCGTTCTATTTTCTGTCAGCAAAGCATCGCAACTGAAGAATCGGGAACTTTTTATTGAAAATAATATATAAAAGTTCCCTAAGTCCAGCGGTAAATAGTCAA
>DMJC01000046.1 GCA_003451915.1 Clostridiales bacterium | reverse complement strand
GAGCAGGCACATCCAGACCCAGCTGATCTTGAAAAGCAACCAAAAGGATAAAGCCGATACCCAGCACAGCAGCGGCTAAAGAAATCACAAGATCGCTCAGATTGTGCGGCCGGCGCAATGGCCGGCCGCTTTTTTCCCGACCTGTCATTTCACAGATGTTTTACGAATGACAACGATGTTGGTGGCATCAACGTAAGGTTCTGAGAAGTCAACATTGACTTTGCGCTCATCATTGATGGTCATGCCGGCAGCTGCCGCGTCGACCTTGCCGGTGCTCACTGCAGTGATCAGGCCATCAAAGGCCATGTTTTCAACAACCAGCTTCATATCCAGTTTCTTAGCGACCCGGGCCATGATGTCGATATCCGTGCCGATGATATTATCGCCGCTGGTATATTCATACGGCGGGAAACCTGCTTCAGTACCGACGACCAGATTGCCATTTTTGCCGTTGACATTGTAATCCGGTGCACTGCCCGCCTGGTCAGCATGCGCTTCAAGCGAAGCAGCCAAAGATCCATCAGCTTTCATTTCGGCAATGACAGCGTTGATGGCTGTCAGCAGATCACTGTTACCCTTCTGTACGGCGACGGCGTACTGCTCAGGTTCGAAGCCGACATCCAGCATCGTCAAATCGCTGTTCGCTTTCAGATAGACCGTGGCAGTATCAACATCCATCACCGCACAATCGACTTTTTTCTGCTTAACAGCAGAAATGACATCAACATATTGCGGATAACGTTCGACGTTTTTGGCTTTCAAGGCAGCGTCACTAGCCAGGGTATCACCTGTCGTGCCGGTCTGCACGCCAATGTTTTTTCCTTCCAGATCAGCCATGCCGCCGATCTTCACTGTTTCTGCACTGGTACATCCTGTAATGCTGAAAAGCATTGCGAACAATACCAGGGCAATAATAACTTTGCTTATCTTCTTCATGATAAGTCACACTCCGTCTGAAATATTCGGCATTCTGCGCCTGCCTGGCGATCCGGCAGGCATTTGTGCTGACCAGACGTCAATATTTATACATCATATCTTATCAATATTCAACTATTTGTTTACGCTTTACTCACGCAAAATTGCCTGGCAGCGATCTTTCAGCTGCAGCAGAATTTTTTGCATAGCAGGCTGGATATCCTCATCACTCAGCGTACGTTCGGCTGAACGGAACACTAGATTGAAAGCAATCGATTTCATACCGGCCGGAACCTGTGGCCCTTGATAGACATCGAAGAGCTTGATCTGCTCCAGATGTGTGCCAGCAGCCAGGCTGATGACCTGCGTTAAAAAATCGGCCGGCACATCAGCAGCAACCAGCAAGGCCAGGTCGCGCGTAACCGCCGGAAAGCGCGGCAGAGGCTTGTAACGACGGACTTCAGTGGCCTGGGCAATCATTGGAGCCAGCTCAAGATCGAGAATGACGGTCTGTGGTGCGGCAGCGAATTGATCAGCCACATCGGGATGAATGACACCGATCTGGCCAATCACCTGACCGCCCAGCAAAATTTCGGCTGCCTGGCCAGGATGGAGCCAGGGACAATCTTTCAAGGCCTGATACCGGATATCCGTCAGGCCAAGGTGGAGAAACAGCTCATCTGAAGTGCCTTTCAGAGCAAAAAAGCCCTGACCCTTCCCATTCTGCTCTGCTTCATAGATAAAAGCAGTCAAATGGCGGATTTCTTCGGGCAATTCAGTCAGCGGCAATGCTTTTGGCCGATAGACATAAGCAATTTCAAAGATCCGGGCTGAGTCAACCGAACGATTCCAGTTTATCGCTGCGACCTGCAGAAGACTCGGCAGCATTGATGTGCGCATCATAGAATAATCTTCGCCGAGCGGATTTTGAATCTGAACAGTCTGACGCAGCGGATGCCCGGACGGCAGGCAAAGTTTGTCCAGCTGTTTTGGGCTCTCAAAAGAATACGTGCATGCCTCATAGAAACCTTGGCTGATCATCAGGTCTTTTATTTTCTCGACCATTTTCTGAGCTGAGTTGCGGCCGCCGAGGGTAGTTTCTTTGCCGGACAGTAAGCTGGGCTGAATGCGGTTATAGCCATAAATTCTGGCAATTTCTTCTGCAAGATCAGCTTCGCAAGCCAAGTCAGGCCGGAAAGAAGGAATTTCTGCCAGATATGTTTCATGATCTCTTTTGACAGGAATATCAAGTCTGGCCAATGTCTCAATCATCCAGCCGGCTGCAATCGAAGTGCCCAGGAATGCATTAATTGAAACTGGATTGAATGCCACTATGACTGGTTGGGGTTTGTGTGGCCAGACATCAATCGTCCCCGGGCAGACAATGCCGGCGGCAAGCATCTCGATCAATTGGCAGGCCCTGTCAATTGCCCTGCTGGCATTATAAACATCCAGCCCTTTTTCAAAACGCGATGACGATTCGGTGCGCAAACCGACCTTGCGGGCGGCCTGACGGACAGCTTTCGAATTAAAGACGGCCGATTCGAAAAGAATAGTCGTTGTACCGGCTGTTATCTCTGAATTTTCTGCACCCATGACGCCGGCCAGCGCCACTGCCCGGTCGCGATCGGCAATGACCAGCATTGAACTGTCCAGCTGCCGGTCATTGCTGTCCAGCGTGCGCATGACTTCACCGTCTGCAGCCCGCCGGACCCGGATTTCATGGCCGGCCAGCTGGTCCAGGTCAAAGGCATGCATCGGCTGTCCCAACTCCAGCATGACATAATTCGTGATATCGACGATGTTGTTG
>DMJC01000255.1 GCA_003451915.1 Clostridiales bacterium | reverse complement strand
CCATGGGACTGACCAATCACATTGAATCCGCTGATGCCTATGACGAGGAAATGGCCAAAGCACAGTCCTTGAACGATCCTTACATCTTTGCAGCCGACAGTCTGGAAGAGCTCGCTGCCAAAACCGGCATTGACCGGGACGGCTTGCTGCAAACGGCAGCTGAGTATAATCAAGCCTGCAAAAGCCACGATGCATTGTTCTTCAAAGACCATCGCTATCTGAAGCCGCTGAAAGGTCCGCGTTTCTACGCTGTCGCTGAATATCCGAGCGGGTATGGTTCACTCGGCGGTATTAAAATCAACTGGAAAACCGAAGTGGTCACCGACGACTTCACCCCGATTCCCGGCCTCTATGCAGCGGGGACCGATGCCTGCACGATCTTCGGCGACTCCTATGTTTTCATTTTGCCCGGCAACACGATGGGATTCGCCTTGAACAGCGGCCGAATGGCTGGAGAACATGCAGTCGATTATCTGGTCAACCTTTATAATGGTGAAGGGTGAAGAATGAAAAATGAAGAATGNNTCATCCTTCATTCTTCATCCTTAAAGGAGCGTGACAACTATGCCAAACGCATTACGCAATCCTCTCTTGCCCGGTTTTTATCCGGATCCGTCAATCTGCCGGGTGGGCAACGATTTTTATATGATCACATCGAGCTTCATGCTCTATCCTGGTGTCCCGATATTTCACAGTACGGATCTTGTTCACTGGGAACAGATCGGTAATGTGCTTGACCGGCCTTCGCAGCTGCATTTAAGCGGAACACCGCTTGCGGGTGGGATAATGGCACCGACCATCCGCTATCAGGAGGGTGTTTTTTACATCATCAATACCAATTTCAGCTCAAAGGGCAATTTTATTGTGACGGCTGCCGATCCGCGCGGACCCTGGTCGGATCCGATATGGCTGCCCGATGTTGATGGCATCGATCCGTCGTTGTTTTTTGATGATGACGGCCGCTGTTATATCAGCGGAACCCGTCGGCAGAAAAATGCTGATGGCACCACCGGAGCCCAAGTCATCTGGATGGCTGAACTTGACATCAAGGCCATGAAGCTGATCAGTGAGCCGGTCGACATCTGGGGCGGCGCGCTGGTCAATGCACCCTATCCGGAAGCACCGCATCTCTATAAAAAAGATGGCTGGTATTACCTGGTGATTGCCGAGGGCGGCACTGAGCATTTCCATGCAGTCACGGTGGCTCGAAGCAAGAGCTTGAACACTTGGTTTGAGGGTTACAAGGGTAATCCGGTCCTCACCCATCGTCATCTCGGCAATGATTTTCCAATCGGCAACCCGGGTCATGCCGACCTGGTTGACACGCCGGACGGCCGCTGGTATGCTGTGCTGCTCGCTTCGCGGCTTGTCGGCGGTTACCATAAAAATCTGGGGCGTGAAACTTATATTGTGCCCGTTGCCTGGGAAGACGGCTGGCCTGTCTTCAGCCCTGGCACTGGTAAAGTCGAATGGTCCTATCCAAATCCCGGGCTGCCGGTCAGCCCAATCACCCTGAAAGCGGCTCGTGAAGATTTCTCAAGTAAAAAACTCGGTATGGATTTTATTTTTCTGGGAACCCCGTATCAAGATTTCTGGCATATCGAGCAGGGTTGGCTGACCCTGAAACTGCTGCCGCGTGAAATGAGCCCGGAACAGCAGAAAATTACCTTTGGCAAGTCCGAGCCGGACCCGTCCATACCCAGCCTGGCCTTTATCGGTAAACGCCAGATCCATCTCAGCTATCGTACTGGCACAAAGATGCGCTTTACAGCAGATGGCGAACATGAGGTCGCTGGTCTGGCCGTTGTTCAGGCCAGCAACCATCAGCTGCGGCTGGAAAAAACCCAGATGGACGGCCGGCAGATTGTCAGGCTCGTCCAGGTGACCTGTGATTTTCACGGTTTCCCATTTTCACCGGATTTCCAGAGCCAGACGACGACAGAAGTTCTGGCTGCAGCCGATTGTCCCTGGCCGGTGACAATTCTTGAAATTCGCCAGCGTGTGCAGGACATTGAATTTTTGTTTGGTCCTGATGAAAACACGATGGTTTTGCTGGCAGAACATGTTGATGGCCGATTGATCAATCCGGAAAAAGTCGGCGGGATGATCGGGACCTGTCTGGGCATGTTTGCCTCCAGCAACGGACAGGCGAGTCAAAATAAGGCCAGCTTTGACTGGTTTGATTATCAGGCGCTGCAAGAATAACAGGAGGATCCTATCGTGAAAAAAGTACTTGGCCTTTCTTTTGGCCGCCGGATGTCCAATTGTGAGATCATGGTCAAAGAAGCCCTGATGGCCTGCGAAGCTGAAGGCTGTGAGGTCCGCTTTATCCGGGTTGACGACCTGAACATCAAAAATTGCACAGGATGCATAGCCTGTGTCGTCGGTCTGGTGACCGGCCAGGGCAAGGGCGACTGTGTTCTCAAAGATGAATTTTATATTCTTGATGAAGCGCTCATGGAAAGTGATGCTCTGGTCATAGTCTCGCCGACCTATGTCCTTTCGCCGACCGGCACTTACAAGACGATCTGTGACCGGATCGGACCTTCACATGATATCACTTTCCGTCAGGATACTTATGATTCCGGGCTGGCTGCCGGTAAAACGACCGACAAACTGCCTGATGTCCGGTCGTTCAAACCACGGGTGGCTGCATTGATCTCGGTCGGCGGTGCGATGACCAAGAATTGGCTGTCGTTTATGCTGCCGACAATGTATGAGC
>DMJC01000126.1 GCA_003451915.1 Clostridiales bacterium | reverse complement strand
TGCGTTTGCCTTGTCATTCAAGCAAATAAATTTAATTTATTTATCAACGCGGCCGGGTGTTCCATTAATTGAGATAAAAACATTGCTGTCAATGTTCCGTGTATTTTAGGTGCTGAAGGAATTGAGCAGATTCTCTGACTTGACCTGGCCAGTGATGAACTGCATGAACTGAGCGATTCAGCTGCCAGGTTCGCCAGATTATTGATCAGCTTGAACAGGCATAAATGATTTCGCATAAAAGAATCCCGGCAGCGATATAGGCTTACCGGGATTTTTTTATATTATTGTTCTTCTGCCTGACTGACCGGGTCTGAACTCTCACAACTATCTGCCAATTCGACTGTTTCGTGGTCAACAATTGCGATGTCAACGACTTTGCCATCCCGCGTCCGCATGAGGGTAACCCCTTGCGTAATGCGGGTCAGAATCGGAATCTCAGCGGCTGCCAGTCGGATAATGACACCGGCATCATTGATCATGATGACGTCATCCTGGTCATCCACCAGGGCAATACCAGCCAGCTGGCCGGTTTTTTCGGAAGGTTTGTAGGTAATCAGGCCTTTGCCGCCGCGCGTCTGGGTACGATATTCATCCATCTCGGTTCGCTTTCCGAAACCTTTTTCTGACACGACCAGCAATGTCTTGCTGGCATCGGTCGGCACCATGCCGATCACCACATCATCGTCATCCAGCAGGATGCCACGCACGCCCTGCGTATTACGACCGGTAGCCCGTACTTCATCATCGGCAAAACGGATCGACATGCCCTGACGGGTGACCAGGACAATATCATGGTGGCTTTCGGTCAGCTGCACGCCGATCAGCTCATCATCTTCACGGAGATTGACGGCAATCAGGCCGTTTTTATTGATATTGGCATACTCGGTCAGATCAGTCTTTTTGACAACACCCGCCCGGGTGGCCATCATCAGGCAGCCACCTTGTTCGAATGATTTGATCGGGATGACCGTTCGTACCTTTTCTCCGCCTTCCAGATGCAAGAGATTAACGATGGCCATTCCTTTAGCCTGCCGGCTGGCTTCGGGAATCTGATATCCTTTGAGCCTGTAGACTCTGCCTTTATTAGTGAAAAACAGCAACGTCGCATGCGTGGAAGTTGTCAGGATGTTTTCGACGAAATCCTCTTCTCGGGTCTGCATGCCGGTAACGCCGCGGCCGCCGCGATGCTGGATATTGCAGGTGTCGACCGGCATTCGCTTGACATAACCAAAGTGTGTCAGGGTGACAACAACGTCCTCCTCCTGAATCAAAGATTCGTCATCAATTTCGTCGTCCTCAGAGGCTTCAATGATCGTCCGGCGGTCGTCGCTGAAACGATTTTTAGTCTGTGCCAGTTCATCCTTGATAATGCTCATCAAAAGAGGTTCTTCGGTCAAAACACGATTGAAGTAAGCAATTTTCTCGCACAGGTCACGGTATTCGTTTTCCAGTTTTTCCCGTTCCAGCCCTGTCAGGCGGCCAAGCCGCATGTCAACAATGTGCTGGGCCTGGCGGTCACTGAAATCAAAACGTTCGACCAGCCTTTCTTTGGCCTGGTCTTCTGTTTTTGAACTGCGGATGATGGCAATAACCTCGTCAATGTGGTCAATGGCAATCCGCAGGCCTTCGACTATATGTCGGCGAGCCTCGGCCTTTTCAAGTTCAAAGCGTGTCCGTCGGCTGATGACATCTTTCTGATGTCCGAGATAGTATTTGAGCGCATCCAGCAAGTTCACGACCTTGGGTTCAAAACGGCCCAACTCATCAGGTACCAACGCCAGCATGTTGGCGTTGAAATTGTCCTGCATCTGAGTGTTTTTATAAAGCTGGTTAAGCACAACGTTGGCATTGGCATCTTTTTTCAACTCGATGACTATACGGACAGCTTCACTGCGATCTGACTCGTCACGCAGATCAGAAATGCCTTCAACTTTCTTGTCTTTCACCAGTTCGGCAATACGCTCGATCAGCCGCGCTTTATTAACCATATAGGGCAGGTCATGGACAATAATACGCTGCCGGTTATGTTTCATAGGCTCAATATCGGTTTTAGCCCTGACAACAATACGGCCTTTGCCGGTCTTGTAAGCGGATCTGATGCCCGACTGGCCAATGATGGTGCCGGCTGTCGGAAAATCAGGTCCTTTGATGACGGTCATCAGATCTTCAACTGTTGCATCGGGGTTGTCAATCAACATGTTGACGCCATCAATCACTTCACCAAGATTGTGCGGCGGAATGCTGGTCGCCATACCAACCGCAATTCCTGTCGATCCATTGACCAGTAAATTGGGGAAGCGTGCCGGCAGCACAATCGGTTCCATCTCATGCTCGTCAAAGTTCGGTTTAAAGTCAACCGTGTTCTTGTTGATGTCACTCATCATTTCCAGAGCGACCTTAGCCAAACGAGCCTCAGTATACCGGTAAGCAGCCGGCGGGTCGCCATCGCGTGAACCAAAGTTGCCATGACCGTCTACCAGCATGTGTCGCATTGAAAAATCCTGGGCAAGTCTGACCAATGCATCATAAACCGAGGCATCGCCATGCGGATGGAAGCGACCCAGCACGTCACCGACTGTTGTCGCGCATTTGCGATAAGGTTTGTCAGGGGTGAAGCCTTGCGTGAACATGGAGTATAGAATTCGCCGATGAACAGGCTTCAGGCCATCCCGTACATCCGGCAATGCACGGTCGGTAATAACGCTCATCGCGTAGTCGATGAACGA
>DMJC01000055.1 GCA_003451915.1 Clostridiales bacterium | reverse complement strand
CGCTGATGCCTGGCAATACGCTGTGATTGACTTAATCGCTCTTGTTCGATACGAGCAGCCATCTCGACTGCCGATTGTAAAGATTCTTCAATCGAGTTCAGTGAAACGCGTAAGTCAGTGATTGTTTCACGCAGATCGTCGCGGCGGGCTTGTTCGCTTTTATTGGCACCTTCCTGCTCGCTGATCTTTAGCCGGATCGCTGCAATTTCAGATTCCATCTTTATGATCTCTTGTTCTATTTTGACGACTTCACTGTCGATTTCACCGTTCTGACGACTGAGCTGATCATCTTCAGCTTGCAGCATCTGCTGGCGGGCACCAGTCTTCTCCAGATCCAGTCGCAATGAATCCAGCCGCGCATCTTCCCGGATGCGCAAATGAGATTGCTCAAGTGCCTGTCGATCAATTTCTGTTAACTGGCGCCCTTTGTCTTGAAGTTTTTCTTCAAGTTCAGGTATAGCCTGGGTTGCTTCGGCGATTATTTTTTTGAGTCTTTCGATTTCCTGCTGCAGTTCGGTCAGTTCACGAGCTCTGCTCAGCACGCCTGTTCCGTTCGATCGGTTATATCCTCCTGTCATTGATCCGCCAGGATTGATAACGTCACCTTCGAGCGTTACGATCCTGCAGCCATAATTGATTTTTCTGGCCATCATTACAGCTTGATCCAGCTTTTCAGCGATCACAACCCGGCCTAGTAAAAATTCAATTATTCTGTCGAGATCGTGATCACAATCGACCAATTCACTGCCCAGTCCTATGTAGCCAGGCATGCTGAGAACTTTGTCCAGAATTGTCTTGTCTAAAGGGCGGCCATTGATCGATGCGATAGGTAAAAATGTCGCACGGCCCGAGCGAGTGGTTTTAAGATAATCGATCAGTCTCGAGGCATTATCTTCAGTATCGGTTACAATATTTTGGATTGCCGGCCCCAGAGCAGTTTCGATGGCCAATTCGCAGGTTTTATCCGCACGGATCAGACTGCCCAGAGTGCCACGAATACCTTGGCCAAATTTACTGTCCGATTCTGCTTGGTGTAACAGACGGCGCACGGCCTCGCCATAACCTTCATAGCTTCGTTCAAGTTCTGATAGAGTATGGTGCCGATATTCGCGGTTTTGCAGAAGCTGTTGATCTGCATCAATTTTTTTAGTCAGCACTTCAAGTTCACTTCGTGCTGCATCAAGAGCCACGATCACTTTTATCCGCTCAGCAGCAATGTTCGCTGTCTGTTTTTGCATCTGGCTCAACTGAGTTTCTGTTTCTTCAATCAATAGATTCAAGCGGTCCCGATCACTGATCAGCTCTCGCTGCTCACCGGCGATTGTTTTACGCCGGCTCTCAACCAGATGCGTCTGGCCACGAGTTTGAGTCAGTAGGCCACGGGTTTCAAAAAGCTTCTCCATCAGCTGATCGAGCCGGATTTTTGACTGTTCAACAGCTTTTTCTGCAGTATCGAGGGTTTGCAGAACTGCATGCATTTCTTTTTCAGCCTCATCAAGCTGACTGCGATAATTCGTCATCTGACGATTGAGATTATCTTCTTTTTTCTTGCGGCTGGCCAATTCCTGCTCGAGATTATCCAGGCTGCGGATCAACTCCTGCTCTTCGTTTGTAGCTGAAGCCAGCCGCTGCGTCAGCTGGCGGATCCGCTCCTCGCGCAAAGCAATCTGGCCATTCAAATCACTGATTTCGGTGCTGACCAGATTATAGTTCCTTTGATTCTGGTCGATTTGGTCTTCCAGCGCTCGTATATCTTCGGTCGTCTGTCGATTCCTGTCTTTTAGTGCAGTCAGGTTATTTGCTTCACGAGTCAAGTCATCATTGAGCAGCTGCATTTCGAGACGGGCTTCGACCAGATTATTCTGATTCTGGTCGATATTATCGAGCAATAAAGCAATTTCAGTGCCTTTCAATTCATCATGCAGAGCAAGGTACCGTTTTGCTGCTGCTGCCTGTTCAGCCAGCGGTTCGATTCGAATTTCAAGCTCGTTGATAATATCATTGATTCGCAAGAGGTTTTGTTCAGTGCTTTGCAGCTTTCTTTCGGCTTCTTCTTTTCTTGTTTTGAATTTAACGATGCCCGAAGCCTCTTCGAAAATTCTGCGCCTGTCCTCTGACCGGTGGCTGAGAATGTCGTCAACTCGACCTTGCCCGACGATTGAGTATCCATCCCGTCCAAGCCCTGTGTCCATGAACAGCATTGCAATATCACGTAACCGGCAAGCTGTCTTGTTCAGCAAATATTCACTCTCGCCAGATCTATACAGGCGGCGAGTAACCTGGATTTCCGAATATTCAAGCGGCAGCTTGCTGTCGCTGTTGTCGATGATCATGGTGACTTCAGCATAACTCATCGGACGGCGTGATTGAGTACCGGTAAAAATAACATCTTCCATTCGAGCGCCACGTAAAGTTTTAACGCTTTGTTCGCCTAAAACCCAGCGAATGGCATCAGTGACATTTGACTTGCCACTGCCATTGGGTCCGATAATTGCCGTTACGCCCTTATGAAACTCAATAACGGTCTTCTCAGGAAAAGATTTAAAGCCTTGGATTTCCAGAGCTTTCAGATGCATGCAACAGCCCCCGATGCTATAGTTTGCGACTCGCCTGCTATTATATCATAGGCATCGTCAGGATACATGACAATCAAATGTAAACAAGCGATTAAGGATTTTTGTTTTTTAAAAACTCGAGCGCAACCTTGGCAGCCTGTTGCTCTGCTTCCTTTTTATTAGCTCCTGTACCGCGGCCGATGAGCCGGTCGTGCTGTAAAACACCTGCTGTGTATTGTTTCTCATGGACAGGGCCTTGCTCGTCAAGAATGGTAAATCGCAAGGGTCCGATATTGTTCATAGATTGAGCATACTCCAGCAATTTACTTTTGTAATCAAACATAAGCGAACCGTCCAGAGCGTCGTGCATTGCACCGGACAGAAGGTTGAGAATCACCTGGCGAGCTTTTTCGAATCCAGCATCAAGATAAACAGCGCCAAACAGGGCCTCCATTGTATTGGACAAATTAGATGGCTTGGTTTTGCCGAAGGTAGTAGCCTCACCTTTGCCGAGATAAAGCATGTCGCCTATTTCAAGTTGTCTGGCCAGGCTGGCCAGTGTACTTTCGCAGACAACCAGCGCACGTGTTTTTGTCATAAATCCTTCATCGTACATTTGCTGCTGTCGGAACAGTTCATCACTAATGGCCAGATCAAGAACAGCATCGCCCAGAAATTCCAGCCTCTCATTGCTGATGACGCCATCATAGCGGTGTTCATAAGCATATGTCGAATGAGTCAGCGCTTCTGAAAGCAGTGATTGCTGTGAAAACTGATGTCCGATGGCTGTTTCCAGCTTCTGTAAATCTGGTTCGTCCTGTCGCATATTGTGACCCTCCTGTGTCGAAAAAAGCCCCTTGCAGGATACACCCCAAGGGGCCACAGCTCCGGAAAAGGATAAAAGCCCTAAATCAGAGCTTAATCCCTTCCAGGTCTTTGCATCAAACTGCTGATTTGATGAAATCGACAGCGTCGCCGACCGTTTTGATTTTCTCAGCTTCTTCGTCCGGAATCGAAATGCCGAATTCCTGTTCCATGGCCATGACCAACTCTACAATATCCAGTGAATCGGCATTGAGGTCGTCAATGAAATTCGATTCCATGGTGACAATGTCAGCATCAACACCGAGTTGTTCGACAAGAATGTTCTGAACGCTTTCAAAAATACTATCTGTTGACATGCAATATACCTCCTGTAATAGGGCGCAATGTGTTCTTGACATTGTTCAGCCAAGACATATCATAGTTTTATTTGATAATCAATGAATTGTCAAGATGCTTGATCAATAAATTCATTGACTAAGGTAAGAAATATTCTTTTTAAGATAATCAAAACCAGAAACCAGTGTCAAAATGACAGCGACAGTCATAGCTGCATCCCCCAGCATGTTGATCCATACTGGGTTCAAAAAGCCTGCCGTCAGCCATTGGAGCACTTTTTCTAACAACATGATCAAGATTGCGACGATTTGTGAGACGGTTTTAGCTTTGCCAAGATTACTGGCTGCTATGACGACCCCTTTATCGGAAGCCAGCAAACGGATACCGGTAACGATAAACTCCCTGATGATTACAATTATTGGTACAAGTGCACTGATTCGGTTGATTTGGACAAAAGCAATTAGAACTGATACAACAAGCATTTTATCGGCTATCGGGTCGAGAAATTTACCAAAATTAGTAACCAGATTTCTTTCACGGGCAATTTTCCCATCATATAAATCAGTCAATGATGCCAGACCAAAAAGGACAAAGGCTACTAATTGACCCCATCCTGAGATGAAAGAATTCCAGGCATCAAATATTGGCCATGCTGTCAAAGGAAGCATAAAGAGCAAAATCAACGGTACAAGGCAAACCCGGAGAATGGTCAGGCGGTTTGGCAAGTTCAAATTTGTGTCACTCCAGTCATATCATATTCACCGGCTTCAATCAGGCGAACCAGGCAGGTCTGATCAACCATCAATCCTTCATCAGATGCAGCTATATATATAACAGGATCAACTTCCGGTGCTTCACCATAGCTGCGACCTATAAAGAATATACCATCA
>DMJC01000212.1 GCA_003451915.1 Clostridiales bacterium | reverse complement strand
ATTTTGTACAATGACCTGTGTGAGTAGCTTGTTAACATTTTTAAAAAGCGGGCTAGATCAGGCATTTGAATCATTCACCATCAGATAAATCATATTCTATTTACACAAATTTTCCGCTTTGCTAGGAATTCCCAGATTCTTCTCATAGCGACTAGCCTATTATTAAAATTAGGACCCTCTTAATTTGAGACAGCCCCCATATTTCGAACCGAAAATAATAATCTCGCGAAGTGACACCCTTCACCTCTCACCTTTCACTTTTCACCCAAATGACAATTATCTTCGCTATTGCTATACTGTAAAAGATTTAACTATTTGTTTTTTATGGGGTGATACGTTCCAATGCTTGATTTCCCGCGAATCCGATCTTTCATCGAAGCGGCGGGCTGCCTGAATTTTTCTGAAGCTGCCGCCCGGCTTTATATGTCTCAGTCATCCTTGAGCCGAAACATTGCCCAGCTTGAGCAATCGCTCGGAATACAGCTGTTTGTCCGGTCAAACCGTTCGGTTGCCCTGACCCGTGAAGGCGCTTATTTGTATACTCGCCTGAAGGGCTTGTTCGACGAGGTCGGTAACGCCATCGAGGTCTGCCGCCAGATGCAACAGGGGAAAGCAGGCTCTATCCGACTCGGCATCCCCGGTGCAACAATCCAATCACCTATGCTGTATCAGCTGCTGAGCTCCTTTGCCGGACACTGGAACCAGTATGACTGCATACCAGTGCCTTCAAACTATAAAGCATTGCGGGGCGCTTTGATCAGCGGTGAACTGGATGCCATTATCACCAAGCGCACAGAGGTAGAGGGGCTGGAACAATGCTCAGCGCTGACTTTATCAACCGGCAGGCCAGCTGCAGTACTGCGCCGCGATCATCCTGCTGCCCGGCTTGCACTTTTCAACCTGACTGATCTGAAAGAATGCGATTTCATCAGTTTTTCATCAACTGATTTTCGCACCTATGCCCAAGAGCTGGCGTCCTGCTGTGCAACTGCCGGATTTAAACCGAAAATTACTGCCGAAGCCTCGGCGATGCACGAAATCATTCTGCAGGTTGTTCTGCAAAACTATGTGACGATCGCCGATGAAAGCGATTTGGCTGGATTTGCCAGTCTGGTCGCAATTGTTCCTCTTGAAGGAATTATTACAGATAATGTATTAGCCTGGACAACCGGTAACAACAATCCTGCGTTGCAGGCACTGATTGCAACGGCCCGATCTTGTGATCAATCTTCCCAGGGGAAGTGACGTTTAATATCATCCAACTGACGCCATGGACCATGAACTGTATTCGGCTGTGGCGCACCGGGTGTAGTTCGGCCGAGATTAATTGCAGCCAGCAGTTCATTTTTCAGCTTGGCTACAATTGACGGCAATTCGGCTGCACGATTTTTTCGTTCACCGATATCATCAGCCAGATTATAGAGCTGGTAGGGCATTTCCTCACTGGTGGAAGGTTCGATCATCCCTGCACCACCGAAATAATTGCCCGAACCTCGGCATAACTCCAGCTTCCAGTCTTTTGAACGGATTGCAAATTCGCCGGTGCCAGACGAGTGTATGACAGTATCCCGTCCGGACTGGCTGGCATCATTTAATAAAGGCATGGCAATCGAGTCCTCACCAGCATTTTCTGGCAGCTGAAATTCGATCAGATTGGCCAAAGTCCGGAAAAAGTCCGAATGACAGACCATTTGATCACAAATCTTTTTCGTCTTGAACTGTCCCGGCCAGGATACAATCGACGGGACACGATGGCCGCCTTCATAGATATCAGCCTTAAGCCCCCGGAAAATATAACTTGGATTATGTCCGTTGGCTGTCAGGAAAGGGTAATCCGCTACTCCCGAGCAGCCGTTGTCACTGGCAAAGATGAGGATGGTTTCCTCCCACTGACCGGTCTCTTTAAGTTTTTGCATGATTTCACCGACCATGCAGTCCAGTTGCAGAACCATATCGGCATAAAGGTTCAAACCGCTTTTTCCTGAGAATTCTTCGGTTGGCAGGAGGGGACCATGAACGGCCGGCGTAGGATAATAAATGAAAAATGGTTCATCGCGATGACTGTCGATCAAATCAATCACCTTGGCTTGCATATCCGGAATGACTTGACGGTGGTCAAAACCTGTCGCCACCGGGCCGCGCTGCCACAGTTCCTGCATGGTCGGCCCGCTGCGATCCAGCGGAAAGACACCGCTGACATGATCAGGTTCGACCAGGACCCGGTCGTTTTCAATGTAGACAAAAGGTGGCTGATCCAGCGAGGCCGGCATGCCGAAGAAATAATCGAAACCCTGGTCGCAGGGTCCCGAGATCAGGGGCTTGCTGTAATCAAGATCATATCCGTCGACGAAATTCGATAAACGCCAGACATCCTTGCCTGTCTTTTTGGCTTCAGCTTGTTCAGCTTTCATCGCTGCTATCTCATCCTGTATTCCATACTCAGAACCGTCAGTATCCGGTTTGCGATGCCATGACATACCCAGATGCCATTTACCGACGCAGGCTGTAAAATAACCGCTTTGTTTGAAAGCATGAGCCATTGTCATCCGGCCAGGCTCGATCAGCGGCTCACCTGTCCCCAGCAATACACCGGACTTGAGATGTGAACGCCAATTGTAGCGGCCAGTCAGAAGACCATAACGCGAAGGTGTGCAGAGAGAAGATGTGGCATGCGCATCGGTATAGATCACACCACGTTCTCCAAGTGCATCGATATTGGGAGTCGAGATTCTGGAGTTTTCATTGAGACAGGAAAGATCTCCATAGCCCAGGTCATCAATGAACATCAGAATAACATTTGGTTTTTTTGCCATGCCAGCTGCCTCATTTCGCAATTATCTATGATCTATTATAGAATAAATGAATTGCTTTGAAAAATGCAGATGATGCATCACGGCTATGTCAACTCCGCATTGATCTGGCATTATATTCCCGTTAATATAAAATCAGCTCAACAGGCTATAACGAAAGGGATGATGTGTTATGGGCCGTCCAACGGTTTACCCCACAGGTGTCACACGCTACGATCCAGAAAAATGCAGCAATGGCTACACAATGTTTCCGACCGGCCAGGGTCCGGTGCTGATTGACATGAACGGCCGCGCCCTTCATGCCTGGAGCAAAATCACTGGCATGGCCGTTAAAATGCTGCCTGGTGGCTCAATCCTCGGTTCAACTGAAAATCGTACTGATGAGCGCATGCTGCTGGAACAGAATGATCTGACTCAGCTATCCTGGGATGGCGAGGTTGAATGGCGGTTTGACAACAACGAAACGGTCATGATCGACGGAGTGGCCAGAAGTATGGCCCGCCTGCACCATGATTTTGAACGGGCCGGCTGTCCTGCCGGTTATTATACCCCCAATGCCGAACCTGCTTTGCGTAATGCCAACACTTTGCTGCTGTCGCGCACCAATCTGCGAGTGCCGGAAATTTCCATGCATGAGCTGCTGGATGACCGGATCATTGAAGTATCATGGGACGGCCAAATTGTCTGGGACTGGAAATCCTCTGATCATATTGATAAACTCGGCTATGATGCAGCAGCCCGCCTGGCCATCTACCGTGATCCGACCCTGATCGGCCAGCAGCCAGACCGTGAACCTGTCGGTGACTGGTTCCACATCAATTGCGTGTCGACCCTGGGTAAAAACAGATTTTATGATGGCGGTGATCAACGCTTCCATCCGGACAATCTGATCATGGGCTCACGCGAATCAAACATCATGATCATCGTCAGCAAAGCCAGCGGCCGGATTGCCTGGCGTGTCGGCCCTGATTTCGCAGATCCGGCTTTGAAAAAACTTGGCCAGATCATTGGCCAGCATCATGTGCATATGATTCCTGACGGGCTGCCTGGCGCCGGCAATATCCTGCTCTTTGACAACGGCGGCGCTGCCGGTTATGGCGCACCTGATGCCACTTCGCCCTTTGGCAACAACGTTAAACGCCGCCACTACTCACGAGTTCTTGAATTCGATCCGGTCACCCTGGATCTGGTTTGGGAATATTCCGGTGCGGTCAAGACCCCACGCGGCGAAAACACACTATTCGCAGACCGTTTTTTCAGCATGTTTATCTCCAGCGCCCAACGCTTGCCCAACGGCAATACATTGATCACCGAAGGCGCTGGCGGCCGGATTTTTGAAGTAACGCGCGACAAAGAAATTGTCTGGGAATTCGTCAATCCGCTGACTGACACAGCTCGTCCGCTGAATTTTGAGAAAACAATTTACCGGGCCTTCCGCATCCCTTACCATTGGGTACCCCAGCTGGAACAGCCTGATGAAATCGCCGTAGTGCCTCCGCATAATGACGACTTTCGGGTACCGGGATCATTTGCAATCGGGGACATCGGATCTGTATCTGTTTAAGTGAAAGGTGAAGGGTGAAAGGTGAAGGGTGAAGGATGAAGGATGATGGATGAAAAGTGTCGCTCCGCGAAAT
>DMJC01000198.1 GCA_003451915.1 Clostridiales bacterium | reverse complement strand
TTTTTTTTTTCAAGCAGAAGACGGCATACGAGATCAGCCTCGGTCTCGTGGGCTCGGAGATGTGTATAAGAGACAGGGGCGATCGTGTCGCTTGCCTGTGGAAAACGCTGCGATTCATGATGATTCCATTCGCCCACTGGCCGGATAATTACATGGCTTATCTTGAAGAAGATAACATTCTGTTTTCCAGTGACCTCTTCGGTTCGCATTATTCTACACCTAAGGCCTTTTCAACATCCAGTGCGGAACAGCGTCTGGCAGCCAAGACCTATTATGCTGAAATCATGATGCCATTCCGGCCGCAGATCACCCGATACACCCGTCTTGTGCGCGAACTGAAACCGCGCCTGATTGCTCCGGCGCATGGTCCGGTCTGGTATGACCCGGATATGATTCTCAGCCGATATGAGAAGTGGACCAGCGATGGTGTCAAACGTCTGGCGGCCATACCCTATGTCAGCATGCACGAAAGCACTCGACTGATGGTTGAACGTCTTGCGATAAAACTTTCCGAAAAAGGCATTTCGATTATTTGCCGCGATCTCGGTCATCATCCAGACAGTCTGGCTGTTGAAACCGGGCATCTGCTGACTGATCTTGCCGACGCCGCTGCTGTGATCTTTGCTTCACCGACAGTGCTGGGTGGTCCGCATCCCAACGTGGCCTATGCAGCGTTGGTGACCAACGCTGTCCGACCCAAGACTCGTTTTTATGGCATGATTGGATCTTATGGCTGGGGAACGAAAATCAGTGAAACACTTGACAGCCTGACAGCCAACCTCAAGGCCGAACGTCTGGAACCGGTTCTGGCCAAGGGACTGCCCACGGAAGATGATTATCAGCGTCTTGACCGGCTTGCAGCTGAACTGGCCGAAAAAATACTGGCTTTGCCTGACTTGATTGACTGATTTTCCAAATTATGTAAAAAAGGCCTGGACTAAGCGGTTCAGGCCTTTTTTTGACGGTACTGGATCAGTTCTGCATAACGCTGCAGAACTTCACTGATGATCTCGTCCCAACTGTGTGGAATGGAACTGCGAGCGTTCTGACCGATTGCACTTGTCTGCCCGGGATTGTCCAATGCCCAGCTGATCCGGGCAGCGACGTCTGAGGTCGTGTCTTCACATAATAATCCGTTAAAGCCATCACGGACAACCTCAGCTGCACTCGAACCACGGATTAACAGGGCAGGTGTACCTATCGCGGCAGCTTCACGCACGACCATCGGGGCATTATCGTAAAGTGAAGGGAAGACCAGCAACTTAGCTTGTTCATATAAACCATGGAGAATATTTGCATCCGTCACATGGCCGGTGAAAATGACCTGATCGTTCAATCCTAAGGATTCGGCCAGTTCATGAATTTCCCCAGCAGAGGGGCCCTGACCCGCCAAAACCAGCTGAAATTCACGGCCTTGCTGCTTTAAGGAACCAGCTGCTTCCAAGACCCGCCGGATGTTTTTCTTCCAGTTCATCTGACCGACAAAGAGGAGGAGCGGCCGCTCATCGAGATGATACAGACTGGCTGCTGCTCCAACCGCAACGGGATCAGGGTCTTTAAGATCAGTTCCATTTTCAATGATTTCAATCTGCCCTTTGAAACCATATCCCCGTAGCACATCAGCTGTCGCGTGGCTGACCGCCCAGACTTGATCGCATTTGGCGAAATAATCGGCAACCAGGTTACTGCCGACATTGGATAAAGCAGCACTGTGAGAGAGCTGGTAAAAATCGTCAAAATATTTGGAATGAAAGGTGCCCACGAGTGGAATATTCCGTTTCAGAGCGATTCGATAGGCTTCCTGACCAGTGACAAAAGGTGAGTGGGTATGGATGATATCCATCTCGGCTCTTGCGATACGGCGCAGATAATGGATGTCAAATTGAGGGATACCGGTCCGGTATTGTTTCATCTTGGGCACAGGCATGCTGACAAAGTCGATGATGTCATAAGGCAAGTTGCCTTTGTAAAGGTTAGAATTTAAAGGTGTGATAACATAACAAGCCTCACAGCGCTGGCCCATAATCCGGGCATAATTGCTGGCTACGCGGCCGACGCCGTCAACGACAGGCAGAAAAGTATCACAGAATTGACCAACTTTCATGTTGTACCTGCTTTCGGTTTTCAACAGTCAAAACAAAGTCTGTTGGTTAGGATCGACAGCGGATATGTCGTTGGATGATAGCTCCAGGTCAGTCTGAAAAGGTTCAAAAGTACTTTCGGTCAGCTGCTCATCCATGCCAATAGCAGTTTCGCCAGTCAGGAGCGATAAAAGTCCCAGATAAACGAGTTGCGGATGGCGCTTCCAACGGTCGCAGATCTGCTGGGCCATACCTTTGTCAGGGATGGTCAGGCGAAGGTCTACCACGTCTTTCATGCCGTCATGCTGTTTCAGCCGGACCTGGTAGAAACCATTGCCATCAGGTTCGCTGGCTGCAGTCAGGGTGTTCTGCATGCGCATATCCTTCTGCCAGCCAGAGCATGCCTGGGCCAGATAAGAACGGATCGGCAACGGAATCCGGCTCTCAAGCGTATTCAGAACAGCGGCACCGGCCGGTGTCAGGTCACAGCGGGTCACCGGCCGTCCGACGGCGTCAAGGGTTTCCTCTCCCTTGCGTACGCTTTCGGTGGCCATGTGGTCGCGGCAAAGTTCCTCGTAAGCCGTGACAAAGTCAAAGTAGTCCATGTACAAGGTTTCCAGAGACAGGGTGGTCAGCTGATTGAGAGTAACACCTTGTATTTTGTTCAGAATGGACAGGATGATCAGTTTGTTGATAGCCAATTCTGCAGTATCCATATCAGCCAGGCTCCATTTCCAAAATAGTGTTCATTTATTTCCATTCTTCTAAAAATATCTGTACGTACCAGTCGGTATCGCCTGACGAGTATACGCCAATAGCTATCTTATCGTAATAAGGATTCATGAAATTATCACGGTGCGGCTGCGAATTCCACAAAACATTGAATGCATCCTGAGGTGATCTGGCCGATAAGTCAATTCCGGTGATGTTTTCGCCTGAAGACTTAAACGAGGGTATTCCAAGTGCCTTCAGCAGCTGATACCACTTCAGGCTGTTTGGGTCTTCAGTTGGCCGATTATGCTGAAATTTGGTTTTGATCTCAACAGCCCGGATCGCTGCGCATTTCCACATTTCCGGAGGCCCTTCCGCCAGTTCAGGCAGCGGATTACCCGGATTAGCCTGTCGGGCCTGGTTGACAAGCCGGATCAGCTCACGGGCTTTGGCCATCTCGGCTGCATCCATCTCCCAGCCGGTATAATCGATACAGGGCAAGAAAATCTGACAGCCACCGGCCGGGGTCGGGCTGGGCGGTGTTGTCGGGACAGGCGTGCAGGTCGGTGCACGTGTCGGCACAGCCGTCGGCTGTGGCGTGGGAGTGCAGGTAGGCACAAACGTCGGCAGGGGAGTCGGCGTTTGTGTCGGTGTGCTGATCGGCGTCAGTGCCGGCGTGCTGGCCGGTGTCAGTGTCGGCGCAGAAATTTCAACGGTGGCGGCCACTGTCTCAGGGATTGATTTTTCAGTTGTTACGGCGAGCGGGATGGTTTCGGTCGTCTCTATAATGACACTGGTTTCCTCAGTGAAGTCGATACTTAACGGTTGCGTTGTCCGGTTGATGACCGGCGGGTTTGATGGTCCGGCGAGGCAGGCGAGTGCTGCCATGAGAGTTAACAGGCTTAGCCCGGTCAGGGCAGCCAAGCGAATCAGGGTACGGGCTTTTTGGCGCAATTTTTCTCCTCCATGGTTTAAAGGAGCTCATTCGAAAACTCGAAT
>DMJC01000146.1 GCA_003451915.1 Clostridiales bacterium | reverse complement strand
TATTATTGACGGCAACCAGCCAGAAAAGAGGATAAACATGACCAGTGTCCTGCAGATCACCAATCTGGAAAAATCTTTTGGCCGCCGGAAAATTATTGACAACATATCCTTCGAGGTCCAGTCCGGTGAGGTTTTTGGTTTTCTCGGTCCCAATGGAGCCGGTAAAACCACAACGATCAAAATGATCATGGGTTTTCTCAGCATGGATCAAGGCTCGATTCAGATCAATAGCCATGATCTGCGTCGTGATTATGAAAGAGCCATGGCCGGGGTCGGCGGTATCGTTGAAAACCCGGAGATGTACAGCGACCTCAGCGGCCGGACCAATCTGGAGATGTATGCCCGCCTGCATGAGGGCATCACACCCGGCCGCATCGACGAGGTCATCGCCCTGGTCGGCATGCAGCAACGCTGCCGTGAAAAGGTCAAGCGCTACTCACTCGGCATGAAGCAGCGCATCTGTCTGGCTCAGGCTCTTTTACACAAGCCGAACCTCCTGATTCTTGATGAACCGACTAATGGCCTTGACCCGGCTGGCATCAAGGAACTGCGGGATATATTAAAATATCTGGCCCATCAGGATCATGTCGCGGTGATGGTTTCGAGCCATCAGCTGGCCGAGATGGAACTGATGTGCGACAGAGTCGGCATCATCGATCGCGGCCGGCTGCTGGGTGTCAAGCCAATCAGTGAACTGCTGGCCATTTACGGCGGTAAAGAGGTCTATCGCTTTCTGACGCCGCAGGCTGCGCGGGCTGTCGAGATTCTGACCGCCGGTTATGAGGGTAAATTGTCCGCGCTGACCGACAACAGTTTTGAAATCGAACTGGTCGAGGAACAAGTACCGCTGATCAATCGCTATCTGGTTAACCAGAACATTCCCATTCATGGCATCAGCAAGGTTTCCGGCTCACTTGAGGATGCCTTCATGCAGATCACGGGGGGAGGGCTCTCCATTGCATAAGGTCAAAGCACTTTATATTAATGAAATGATCAAATATTCCAAAAAAGTCAGTGTGATCGTCATCCTGGCGATCATGACCCTGGGCGTTATCGGTTATGGTGCGGTTCTCAAGCTGACCGAAGTTTCAACGGGCACTTTCCAGAACCCGGCCGGCAATGAGTCTGAGATGCTCCAGCAGCAGCTCGACTATTTTCGGACAGAGATAATCGCCATTGAAAAGAGAATCGAACAGGCATCCGATGAAGAGCTGACAGCTCTTCTAAACGAGAAATACTTTATGGAAAGCGAGATCAGCCGGCTGGAGCTGGCTATCGAATATGATATTCCCCTTTATTCATCCAGTGACTATCGGGTTCAGCTGCTGGCTGAAATCGCCCGGCAAAAATCGCTGCGCCAGAACCTGGCAAGCATTCCTGCTGACGATCGCACGCCACAGCAGCAAGCCCAGATTGCAGCAATCGACAGATTAACCGGTCAATTGCTGGATTCAGTCAAAAGCAGTAACTTCCGCGCCTATATCGATCTGCTGATTGATCAGGCTAATCTCGACAGCACCTTGTCAGCTGAAGAAAAAACGATCAAGGTCGAAAACCTCGAGTTATGGTATCTGGCTGATCCTTCCGGCGGGTTGGACGGTAAGACAGACAATAATATAATCCAGAATGCGCTCAGTCAAGTCGAGACATACAAGCTGTCGCTGCTGAAAAACCTGGATTATACAGCAGGCAGCAGTGTCGTCTATCCGCTGACTCCCGCCGGGCGCGCCGAGATCACCGATCAGCTGGCCGTGCTGGAGTATCGCTTGCGTAATGGCTTCAATGTCAACAATAACTTGAATTTCAATTATGCTGACATGGCCAGCCGGGGCATGATGAGCTTTGGCTTGTTCATGATTGTTTTGCTGACGATGATTCTGGCTGGCGGATCGGTTTCCCAGGAAATCGCCACGGGATCGATCAAGTCGCTGATCATAGCGCCGGTCAAGCGCTGGAAAATCTTTACTGCCAAAGTATTGTCTTTACTGAGCATGAGCATTGCTGCTGTGATTTTCTTGTATTTCCTGTCAATGGCTGTGCGGGGATTCCTGTTCGGCTTCCTGAGCGGAGAACCTTATGTCTATGCCGTCAACGGACAGGCTGGCGAACTTAATTACTATATTTTCATGCTGGGCTATCTGCTGGCAGATTTCATCGATATTATCGTCTATATGGCGCTGGCTATGATGCTGTCGGTCATCACGCGCAACACTGCGCTGTCGGTGGGCGTCTCGGTCGGCGTCTATTTCGTCGGCAGCTTTGTCGTGCAGGCTCTCGCTGTTCTGGATCTGATGGGGCAGCGCGGCGAATGGGTCAAATTTATCCCATTCAGCAATCTCGCGCTGGCCGCCGACCTTTTTCCCTACGATAATTATATGAACATCTTTAACGCGATTGGCGGTTACGGCATCAAACCGGAAACGCCTTCCGCGCTTTTCTCATTGATTTATCTGACTGTGCTGGTTATCTGTCTGGGTTATACAACTCTCGATTCCTTTGTACGCCGAGATATCAAATAATCACCAGCCTGAGCTCCGCTCAGGTTCGTATC
>DMJC01000228.1 GCA_003451915.1 Clostridiales bacterium | reverse complement strand
CCGGTCATGATCGTGTATCCATATCTTCAAAAATATTTTGTCAAGGGAATCACACTGGGTTCTGTTAAAGAATAGTGGTCAACCGGAACAACCGGTAAAATATACAAGGAGGAACAAAAATGAGAAAATTCAGTCTGATCATTTTATTGCTAGCAGTATGCCTGATGCTTAATGCATGCGCACCTGCGGCCCCAAGCAGCGAAACTACCAGTACAACTTTGCAGCCTTCTGTTACAACAACTGAAGCTGAGCCTGCGGATCCGTTCGGGTATTATGATGAAGCCGTGACGCTCAAGTTAGGGGGGATAACAGATCCAAACACTGCTTTCCCGAGCGGACAGTCGATTGAGAAAAACCAGTATCTGGACGCCATCAAAGAAGCATTTAATATCAACGTTGAATATGAGTGGGTGGCTGCACCTACAGATTACAATACGAAGATCAATCTCGCCATCGGTTCGGATTCTCTGCCGGATGCGATGAATGTAAATGCGACGCAGTTTCAGACATTGTTGAAATACGGTCAGTTGATGGATATAACGCAATTGTTTGATGAATATGCCTCGGATATGCTGAAATCTTTCATCAACAGCGGCGGCCAGCCCTTGAAGGATATGGTCATTATTGACGGAAAGATGATGGCGATTCCTGCGCCAACGCTGACTGCGGTAAGCGTGGACCAAATGTGGATACGTCAGGATTGGCTGGATTCTCTGGGTCTTGACGCACCTGAATCGATCGAAGATCTGAGAGCTGTCGCGAAAGCATTTGTAACCCAGGATCCTGACGGTAATAACCAGGCTGACACAATCGGGATACTAGGTCCGACAAACGGCGGCGTACTTGCCGGTGTTGGCGGGAATCTGTTCGGATTGGACCCTGTTTTCAATGCATTCAAGTCATTCCCGCGGTCCTGGCTGAAGGATGATTCGAATAAAGTAGTCTATGGTTCCGTTCTACCGGAAACTAAGCAAGCTTTGCAATTGCTGTCCGAATTTTATCGTGAAGGCTTAATCGACCCTGAGCTTCTTGTCCGAGCTGACGGATTTGGACCTGTTCTGTCAGGGAGTGTCGGCATCTTCTTCGCACCTTGGTGGATGGGATATACAGTAGCATCTCCTGTGATGAGCGGCACAATGGACTGGAGAGCCTATTTATCTCCTCTGGCGAATGATGGTGAGTATTATTCGCAGATATCCGCCCCAACAAGCCAATATGTTGTTATTAATAAGAATTGTGAGAATCCGGAAGCTGCTGTCAAAATCATCAACCTCTTGATCAGAGATGCGCAAAAGTGGGTGGATTCAGGGTATGAGGCGGCTTTACCGTCATCAAACTCCTATCCTTTGTACAATGTTTACGACAATGCCAATGAAGACATCTTTACGTATTTGACATTAAAGGATTATCTGGCTGATAAAATCACCATTGATGATATTGATTTCTCGACACATAAGCTGCTGAAAAATGACATGGAGGCAATCAAAAAACTCAAACTTGCACCGTATGATGACTATAGTCCGGAATTCTGGGACATGAAGCATGAACTGGCTGCGAATAACATTCCGAGAATGCTATCCGTGATGATCGGTGTCGGCACGATTGTCGAAACTGGTTACAATGAGGTCTATAATGTGTACTATGGTCAGACGCCTGCAATGGAGGAAAGGTACTTCAATCTCCTGAAAATGGAGGATGAGACCTTCGCCCAGATTATTTTAGGTCAAAAATCCATTGATGCTTTCGATGTCTTTGTAGCTGACTGGTACAGAGAAGGCGGCCAAACTATTCTAGATGAAATCCATGAAATCGTTGATTAAATGCCGGTAGTAAGCAACTGAAATAAAAAATTGAAAGGGACGCGGGCATAACCACTACGTCCCTTTCAGTTTTTTATTTTTTCTGTCCGGGCTTATAATCTGGAAGCTTGGCCCGGCTAAGTTCGGACCGCGTAAGGAATATTGATTTTAACGGATAGCTGAATGCCGCTCAGTCAGACCGGCAAAATGGATCAAAGTGATCTGTTCGGTCTGGTGACCGGCAGCTGCCGCGAAGAATGCGCCGATAATTGCGAGCGAGGTTCGCGGCGGGATATCGCAGCCGGAAGACAGCACAAAATTGTTGTGACCGTTCATCTTGTCGAGTAAGGCACGGGTTGAAGCGATGATCGAGTCGCGGGTGCCGCGGGCAAATTGTGTTGCCGGGTCGATGTTGCCCAGGACCAGCCGGTCAGCCGGCACATGGTCGATGACATTCGCCAGATCAATCGCGTTGCCAAAATGGAAAGCACATGCACCGGTCGCTACGATATCCTGGATCAGCGGCACGACATTGCCGCAGTTATGATAAACAACCAGGAAATTCTCATCCTGAACAGCTTCAACAACACGTTTGACATATTGCGCTGAAAATTCGGCGTTCCAATCGGGTGAAAGCAGGCCGGCTGCGGGTTCGGCCATGACTATGCCGTTGGCGCCGGCAGCTTTCAGCGCCTTGCTGTAG
>DMJC01000215.1 GCA_003451915.1 Clostridiales bacterium | reverse complement strand
GCCTATGACCAATTGGAAAATCAATTAATTGCGCTTCAAACAGAACGTAAAACACTTTTCGGTGAAAATCAGCCTGACGAGGTTGACAAGCGACTGGCCGCCTGTGTTTCAGCCGCTGAATCATCCGGACAGCAAGCACGTGATCTTCTTGCTGAAGGCCAGGCCCAGACAGATGCCAACCGCCTTCGTGAGGCTTCTCTGCGCGAGACAATTGACAAGTGCAGCGCAGAACTTCTGCAATCGGAAGAACTTTTTACCGTCAGCCTGACGCAAAACGGCTTTATTGACGAGGCCGCTTTTCAGGCTGCGCGGCTGCCGGCTGTCGACCGCAGCGCCCTGGCTGCTCAGGCTGAAAAGCTTGACCGGGAAACAGCCGACATCGCCGTACGAAAAAAAGATCGGCAAAATCGCCTGACCCTTGAAGAAGCCAGGCAGCTGACCAATGAATCGCTCGAACTTTTAAAGGTTGAGCAAACTTCACTCGACAATGGCCTGCGTCTTTCAGGCGAACGCAGCGGTGCAATCAAACAGAAACTGGCCGATAACCAGGCTGCGCAGAGCAAATTTCAGGGTCATCAGCAATTGATCGAAAAGCAAAAGGCCGAATGCCAGCGCTGGGACAAATTGCACGCGCTGATCGGCTCGGCGGATGGCAAGAAATATCGAAACTTTGCCCAAGGGCTGACCTTCGAGATGATGGTGGCCCACGCCAACCGGCAGCTCTCCGGCATGACCGACCGCTACCTGCTGATTTGTGACAGTGAACAACCCCTTGAACTCAATGTCATCGACAATTATCAGGCCGGCGAAATCCGCTCAACCAAGAACCTTTCCGGCGGCGAAAGTTTCATCGTCAGCCTTTCACTGGCACTCGGCCTTTCCAAGATGGCCAGCCGAAAAGTCCGTGTCGATTCGCTGTTCCTTGACGAAGGTTTTGGCACTCTGGACGAAGAAGCCCTGGAAACCGCCTTGGAAACATTGGCCAGCCTGCATCAGGATGGCAAGCTGATCGGTATCATATCACATGTGCCGGCATTAAAAGAAAGGATCAGCACTCAAATCGCCATCATGCCAAAAAATGGCGGAAAAAGTGTGATCAGCGGACCAGGTATCACATCAAACCAGTTTTGCTGTTAAATCAACAACAGATTCATGATTCCTTGCTGATGGTCAGATGGAGCCGATAATCTTCGGCTTTCAGTTCTTTGCCATACTCCGGATACGGTTCAACAGAAAAAGTGATTTTATAATCAGTGAACAAATCCTCCCCTTCGCCTGAGCCGAGCACTTTCAAAACCATTTCTTTTTTCTGATTTTGATAGTTAATTTCAACCAGGCTGGAGACTTCACCGGCCCAGATGCATTGGACACCTGTCGGGCAGCGGCTGTCACTGACAATCTCAACAAATTTGATTGAGAGTCCCTCATCCTTTAAAACAGCAGTCTGGCCAGGCTCGAGAATGAATGCCTGATTCAGTATGGCTGATGCGCTAGCCGGTTGATTTGCACAAGCTGATAATCCCGCAGCCAGACCAATCAGCAGAACAATTGCGATAAGTGATATTAATCCAGATTTTACCATGGTCATGACCTCCTTCCGATCAAAGATCGTTAAATCTATTTTAATGCGCAGATCAGTGCAATTTCTATCAGCTATGTTACAATAATAAACACTCAGGAAATGCGAGGAGCTTTGAATATGAATATTGGCATCAATTTATTCGGACCGGCTAAGAAACTTTATCAAGATTTCGATGGGACAAAGCGAAAGTTAAAAGAAATCGGCTTCACATCAATCGAAACCTGTGTGGTCTTTGGTGATGAAAACCGTCTGCGTCGCAATTTCCCGCCGGAAATCATGGAGCAGATGGCCATGATGTCTGGCGGCATCTGGCATTATAGTGATGCTGCTGCAAAAATAGCTGCTTTCCGCCAGGATGGCTTCACGATCCGCAGCTCACACATCATGACCGACACCTCGACACCAGCGTCTTTTCTGGCTGTCCTGCCAGCCATCAAGGCCTTTGGTCAGGCTCATCAGCTGAAATATTTCGTGATCAGCCTGATGAAAAACCTGGCTGCGACCCAGACCTTCGTACCGGTTCTTAACCAGTATGCAGCTGAGCTGGCTGAAGCTGGCATCCAGCTTGCTTATCATAACCATGAGGTTGAGCATATCAACGAAAACGGCACCACACCACTCGATTATCTGATGAAAAACTGCCCGTCACTCAAACTGGAACTGGATGTCGGCTGGGCTAAATTCGCAGGTACTTCTTCACTTGACCTGATGCGTAAATATGGCAGTCGGATCAACCTGCTGCACTTCAAAGATGTGCGGGCTGACGCGTCCCCCGAAACCCGCGCGACCTGTTTCACGGCGGTCGGAGCCGGCAGCATTCCTCTCCGTGAAATCATGGCTCTGACACCCGCTTGTCAGCTGGATGATCACGGTCTGATCATCGATCAAGACGATTCACTGGGTGACATTCTCGATGACCTGGCTGTCGGTTTCAACAATATCAAAAATTCTTAATTTGACAGGGAGCAGAGCATATCGGCAAATCGGTTTTGGATCGCCAGTCTGGTATGAAATGCCGCCCAAACTGCGGTGTTTTGTTGAAAGCATGCCACAGCAGAACGGCAAGCCGGCATTTGTTTTCAGTCCATCCCAGGCACCCGAGGCTGAAGCAGCTGTCGTTTAAAGAGGATTAGGACCTTACTGAACCTTATCCGCCTGGTTATGTAAAATTCATGTAAATTCATTGATCTGGACGGAGTTCCTTGATAGTCTATTGTTATGCAGGCTTGCCTGAACAGCGGATCAGTAAACTGGAGCGATACTATGACCCGAACGGAATCTTCGTCAAGATCATCACACTGGCTAAAGACTGCTCACCGCAGGCTGGTTTTAGCTTTATTCATCTGCTTTGCAATTGTGAGCATGACACTGACAACCTCAGGCTGTGCCCGGACATCCGAAGCAGGCATTATCGTCGCAGGCTCCACCTCAGTTCAGCCGTTTGCTGAAATTTTAGCTGAAGAATACATGCATTTGCATTCTGATGTCACCATCGACATTCAAGGCGGCGGGTCGTCTGCCGGCATCATGGCCGTACAGTCCGGCACGGCAGCCATCGGTATGTCTTCACGTTCACTCAAAGACGCAGAGAAGAATCTATATTCACTGGAAATTGCGAAGGATGGTCTGGCACTCATTGTCCACCCGGATAATCCGGTCACTGACCTGACCCTTGACCAGATCCGAGCCATTTACACTCGAAATGTCACTGACTGGCGCCAGCTGGGCGGAACAGCCCCGGAGATCCATGTCATCACACGGGAAGAGGGTTCTGGTACTCGCTCAGCTTTTGAAAGCCTGGTCATGAATGTCTCGACAATCACACCGAAGGCTCTGGTCCAGGATTCTAACGGCGCCGTACGTCAGTTGGTTGCCGATGATCCGGCTGCGATCGGTTTCATCTCGATGGGACTGGCCGACACATCAGTCAAAACGCTGGCGATCAATGGCATCACTGCGACGCATGATAATATCACCAATGGCTCCTATGGCCTGTCCCGGCCATTTTTATTCGTGATGCTCGCTGAACCTGAAGGTGAAGTCAAATCATTCATCGACTTCATTCGCTCGGCCGACGGCCAGCGGATTCTGGCAAATGAAGGGCTGGTCACCCTGGAGGAGGATCAGGCTGGATGAAAAGGCTACGTGAACAGTTACCCGCTGCCGGATTCCTGCTGATCGCTTTTTCAACACTCTCCGCGCTGGCGATGATCTTGATCTTCATCTTTGTCGAAGGTGTTCCGCTGATTGCCAAAGTTGGTCTGTTCGATTTTGTCTTCGGCATGACCTGGGCACCGACCCAGGGTGAATTCGGCATTTTCCCGATGATCATCGGCACGCTGACTGTCACAATCGGCGCTGCAGTCATCGGTGTTCCTGTTGCACTCTGCTGCAGTATTTTTTTAACCGAGTTCGCCCACCCCGTCGTCAGCAAGATCCTGCGTCCGGCCATCCAGCTGCTGGCTGGCATTCCATCCGTAGTCTATGGTTTCTGGGGTCTGACCTTTGTTGTTCCATTCATCCGACGCTATCTGGGCGGATCCGGTCTGAGTGTTCTGGCCGGTTCAATCATCCTGGCCATCATGATCCTGCCGACCATC
>DMJC01000139.1 GCA_003451915.1 Clostridiales bacterium | reverse complement strand
GTCGGAATGGTCACAGCCGGTTCGGTTGTCGTGCCTTGGGTTGTCGTCGGTGCCGCGGTCGTCGGCGCGGTTGTCGGCGCAGTCGTCGGAGTGCCGGCGCATGCTGCCAGTGAAACCACCAAAACCAATGCAATCATCAGAGACAAGATCTTCTTCATGATATTTCCTCCTTGAATTTTGTTTCTTTATCATCACCTGGGCAGCAGTTTGGTGCGATAGGTCATGCTCGCAACATAAACCACAGCCAGGAAGACAATCGCCCGGGCAATCTGAATGGTAGCCAGATCGAGGCCCATGATAGTTAATCCGCTGTTGAGAACGGTAATGGTGATAGCACCGATCAGGCCGGCACTGATGCGGGACCGCGGGCCGCCCATCAAGGGCATGCCGCCGAGCACCAGGGCAACCATGACATCGGTGCCGACCGAACTTGCTGTTGTGGAACCGACAGTCCGCGTCCTGATCAAGATAACAAACGCGGCCAGGCCGACCCCGATGGCGCTGATGATAAATGACATCAGCTTGATCTTGATTGGATTCAAGCCCGTCTGCCGCGCTGTGACCGGATTGCCGCCCAGGATTTTAACCTCGCGTCCCAGCCCCGTATAATTGAAAACAATAAGGCAGATCAGAAAAAATCCAGCCAGGACGACAATATTGATGGTCGTCATCTGCGCAAAATCGAGCGAGGGTATTTCCTTGACAGCATCCCTCAGATAAAGTGTCGTCTCCGAGCCCATCATGACCAATAATGCTGATGTGATGACCGTGGCCAGCACGATCGTCACGATAAACAGCGGCACTTCGACAAAGGCTGCAAACAGGCCTTTCAGGATGCCCAGAACTAGCGAGAAACCCATGATCACAGCAAAAGCCAGCCAGATGCTGCCCGTCTTGATAGCCACCATCGCGCCGATTACAGCGGCAAAGCCAATGATCGATCCCATGGACATGTCAAAATTGCCCGATCCAAAAACAAACACCGCGCCGATGGACACCAGGGCGGTGACAATAAACTGATTCAGCAGGCTTTGCAGATTGGTGACCCGCAGGATGGCACCTTCGGTTGTGATCGTAAAAAAGATGGTGACCAATATAAGTCCGATGATCGGAGCCAGATCTTTGATCATTGCCAGTTTCTTCATGCTGTTGGCCTCCTCAAATCATACACTCGATGATCTCATGTTCGGAAAGGGTCCGGCTGCGCTGGAACTCGCCGGCGAACTGTCCGTCCTTGAGAATGAGCAGGCGGTCTGACATGCCAATCAGTTCGGTCAACTCTTCAGAGATCATGATGATCGTTTTGCCTTGTTTCTTCATGTTGTCAATCAAAGCGTACATGGCAGCTTTAACGCCGACATCGACACCGCGCGTCGGGCAGTCGAGGATCAGGATATCGCAGCCGCGGCCGACCCATTTGCCGAAGACGACTTTCTGCTTGTTGCCGCCGGATAAAAACTGTACATTCTGCCTGATCGAGGCACACTTGATCGACAAGTCCTGAACTTGCTTGTTGACGTAGGCATTTTCTTTGCGCGGGAAAATGAAAAATCTGAACTGCCTGACCTTGTCCAGGCCGGCTGAAACAATATTGTCTTTAATGCTGGCGGTCAGCACGAGGGCTTCCTTGTCGCGGTCTTTCGAGACGTAACCGAAGCCAAGTTTCATGGCGCCGCGGGCCGAAGTGATACATTGTCCGGACGGGACGTGCTTGACATGACCGGTCAGCAGTTTTTCTTCACCAAAGAGTGCCTTGCCGAGTTCGTGCATTCCGCAGTGCGACAGGCCGCCGATCCCCAGGATCTCGCCCCGGTGGACCTGCATGGAAAAATTCATCAGCAGGCCGCTGCCCGTCGTGATGTTGTCGGCATTAAGGACAATCTCGTCACTCATCCGGCCGTCAAAATCATCACGGTAGTACTTCTCGCTCATCTCACGGCCGACCATGTGGCGTTTGATGACCCGGGCATTCATTTCCAGTTTGCCCAGAGTGGCGATCAGCTTGCCGTCGCGCAGGACGGTCAGTGTATCGCAAGTTGTCATCAGTTCATCAAGATCGTGTGATATGAAAATGACTGCTTTGTTCTCATCACGCATGCGGCGCATGATCCCGTAAATAATCTCGCGGCCGCGCTGTGAAAGAGCGGTAGTTGTTTCGTCGACAATCAGGACATCGGGATCATTGTTGATGACCCGGGCAATTTCGACCAGTTTACGATCCTGCAGATCTAATGTTTCAATCGAGCTGGCCGGATCACATTCATGAAAACCGATTTTATCCAGAGCCTTGCGTGCTGCCCGATTCATTGCGCCGGCGCTGATCATGCCAGCCTTGCGAAACTTGCCTTCTTCACCGAGAAAGATGTTCTGGGCTATGCTGATATTCGGGACGTAGCCCTGTTCCTGAACGATCATGCCGATACCCAGCCGGCCGGCTTCGATCATGGTCGCTGGCTGATGCGGCTGGCCTTTATAAAACATTGCTCCGGATGTCGGCGGCTGCATGCCGGCAATGATTGATGAAATGGTCGACTTACCCGAACCGTTTTCGCCGATCAGGCCGGTTATTTCACCGCGAAAAATCTTGAGATCGACATTGTCAAGGGCAATAGTCGGCCCGAAATTTTTACAGAGTTGCCTGGTTTCGATAATGATCTGGTCTTCTCGAGGATTTTGCTGTTCCATACACGCTCCGAAAAATTCAGTCCACTGGACTGCAGTTCGCTCTTGATTTCATCTTAAACAATATCTGTCAGGGTATACATGTTAAAAGGTCAATAAAATCCGACTTTTTTTGTTCTTTGAGTTGACAGAAAAAATTGTCTGTCTTTATAATTATAACATGGGATGTGATTGGAGTATTGTATGAATTCCACAATTCTGTATGCCACACCAGGCCAAGTTCAAGACTATATCTTAGAACAGCAGGTCAAGACCCGCTCAATTACGACATTCCCTGAAGCTTTGATCCAGCTGCGGCAGAAAAATCGGCTGCTGACGGTCAAGCCGGAAATGCCGGTTTTTCGTGACGGCATGAGTACGGCTGAGTTCAACGATCTGATGCGCAACTGCCCTTTCAACGCGACGCAGATCATCAATGGTTACCTCGGCCATCCCGGCGAAGAACTCGTCGAAGAAAATGAAATGATCCCCTTTGGCAAAGATGTCTTCTGTGTCAAAAACTTGCCGCAGGTTGACGAAGCTGCTCATTTCCATGACTATTTTGAAATCATGTATGTTTATGAGGGTTCATTTAAGCTCATCTTTGAGCATGATACGCTGAACCTGACCGAAGGTGATATTGTCATCATCGCCCCGCACTCCTCACACAGCATGCTGAATGTGCCTGACAGTCTGATTCTGACCCTCGTCGCCCGTAAAAGCACCTTCGACGATATCTTCGGCAGTCTCCTCAATAACAAAAGCCTCATCTCCCTCTTTTTCCGCAATGCGCTGTACAATCCGCGCCAGGCCAATTATCTTCTGCTGCGCACCGGCCCTTCTGCCACGCTGCGCCGCACGGTCCAGCAGCTGGCCTACGAAGGCAGCCGCGAGGATCCCTATGCCAATGCCTGCAGCATCGGATTGCTCAACCTTTTCCTGGCCCAGGCGCTGCGCGAGTACAGCGATACAATCAGGCTGTATAATCTTGAGGGATTTTCCGAAAAAACATTCGATTTCGCCTTGATCCTGCAGCACATGCAGCAGAATTACCGGACCATCACCCTGGCTTCCCTCGCCAGATCCTTTCATTTCAGCGAAGCCTATCTCAGCAAACTGATCCACCGCAACATGGGCGAAGGATTTGCCACAGTCATCCGCAGTCTGAAAATGAGCAAAGCAATCGAATACCTGCTCAACACCCCTATGAAAATCAATGAGATAGCTGAGCAGGTCGGTTATGATTCGGTCGATCACTTTTCGCGAACATTCAAGAAGCTTTATAAAGTATCCCCGCATGACTACCGCATGGGTGTCCGTGAATGAAAAATCAGGTGCTGCGCATCGTCGATCGATAATCCTGTCGCTCGCGCGATTGCCGCAACATCCTCATATTCGGCCTTGCTGCGCCGCACACCCCAGCCGGCTGCCTTTTTAACACGAACCTTGCCATAGGCTGTTTCAATGACCTTCTCCGATCGAGTCAATGTGTAGCGCTGACAATCATATCTGCGGATGCCCAGCGTCCGGGTGTAATGAAAGATTATCCTGGCCATGCTCTCGCTCTGTTCCGGCAGGCAAAGGCAGCTGAACAAAATGCCCGGACGGCTTTTTTTCATTCCGATGGGGGTGGTGAAAACATCGAGCGCGCCGGCCTCAAGCAGCCGTTCCTGCGCAAAGGCAATAGCTTCCGGTGTCATATCGTCAAGATTGCAGCATAATTCAGCAATCTGATCGCCCTCATCTTGCGTCTCGCCCAGCATAGCCCGCACACAATTGGCTGCTGAAAAGTCTTTTTTACCCATGCCATACCCGATCTGAGACACAGCCATCACCGGCTGGTCACCGAACGAATCAACAAAATGACGCAGCAATGCAGCACCCGTCGGCGTGCACAGCTCACCGCGGATGCTGCCGCCGTAAGTAGGCACGCCACGTAAAATGTATGCTGTCGCAGGTGCCGGTACAGGCAAAATACCGTGAGCGCAGTGCGCCTGCCCGCTGCCAACGTGGATGGGCGATGCCAATACCTGGTCCGGGGCGAGCTGGTCCATCAGCAGGCAGACCCCGACGATATCCGCCAAAGCATCCAGCATGCCAACCTCGTGAAAATGAACC
>DMJC01000183.1 GCA_003451915.1 Clostridiales bacterium | reverse complement strand
TAGACATAAACTGTAAAAGTCAGGCCGATCTTGTTCGGTATACTGGTTGGATATGCTGTCAGCCTTGCTTTTAACGTCATCGATTTCTCATCGATTTTTGCCGGTGACATCGTGGCTGTCCCACACTTCACATTCCCCAAAGCCAGCTGGGCAGCCGTTCTGGCAATCATGCCGATTGCCATTGCAACCATCCCAGAATCTACGGCCCACCTTTTCCAGCTCGACATTTATGTTGACCACCTGGCCGAGCAAAAGGGCAAAAAGACCTATAATATTAAAAACCGTCTGGGCAGCAACCTGATCGGTGACGGTATCGGCGATATCGTTTCTTCACTCTTTGGCGGCCCTGCCGGTACCAATTACGGTGAAAACCTCAGCACGATGGCCATCACCCGCAACTTCTCGGTACCAGTCCTCGGAGCAGCCGCCATCATCACCATGCTGATCTCCTTCTTCACCCCGCTGTCCAAACTGGTCAACACCATCCCCGGCGCGGTAATCGGCGGTGTCAGCATTTATCTCTTCGGCATCATCGGTGCCCAGGGCATCGCCATCATGATCAACCGCAAAGTCGATCTCTTTAATGCCCGCAACCTCGCCGTCATTTCAACGATTCTCGTCATCGGCCTCGGCGGCAACTACGGTTTCCCGGGCGGGATGATCCCCTTCTTTGGCGCTGAGCTGCCGTCAATCGCCACTGCCGCACTGGTTGGCATTGTTCTCAACCTGATTCTCTCCATCGGCAGAAAGCCTGGCGAAGAGTAAAATTATTCCGCGAGCCAGAAAGCTTCTGGCACGATTTCTTCAATCGGCCCGATCGGGCGGACTGCAGGATCCATCCCCAAGGCAACACGATAGGCCGGCCGACTGTTATTCAGGATGCCGGCCTTTTCATTGGCCCGGCTGATGTAAATATTGGCAAATTCCAGGGCGGAGGTCATGCTGAGCCTGTATTGCTCGGCTGTTTTGGTCCACAGGTAAGCTGTCTCAACATTTTCCTCGGCCAGACTGTCTTCGATGTAACGTTTAGCGGTTGCGCGGTCTTTTACAGCAGAAGCCAGGCTTTGCTGAAGCAATATGCTGTCACGCCACCACTCTTGCAGGGCTTCGATGAATACCGCCCGTTCAGTCAGGCCGGCCTGCCAGCCAGCCAGATCACTCTGCAGTGATACCGGTAAGGCAGGTCGCAAAGCCTGTGCCGCAGTGATCATGTCATTTTGCCGGGCAAGCATCGGCCCGCAGGCTGACCTCACCCGGCCAAGATCTTCGGCATTGGGATCCACAGCATACAGTTCATCCAGTTCCGCCTCGAGCTTATCACTCTGGCTGACCAATGTCTCAAGATCACCGACCGGCTGGCGAATCGCAGCAATTTCGCCTGCAGCGGCATCCAGCCCGAGTTCCGACCGGCTGATCAGTTGGCCGGCCATTTGGATATCGGGAATTTGTGCCAGCTGGCCATATAGATCTTCGAGCTCAGCGACAGCTTTGATTCGACCGGCAAACCAGTTGAGACGAGCAATAAAGTCGCCGTCAGCCGGTTTATTGCCTGCATCTTTAAAATCAGCGATGTCAGCTTTCAGTTCGTCTATAGCCGCAAAGTAAGTTTCGACAGCCTGCCGGCCGTTCCTGGCTTGATCAATTAACGTTGGCACAGCAGCTGACAGGTCTTCGCGAATGAGCACAGCAAAAGTCCAGGGCTGATGGTTCAGATCATCGATCACGGCGGGCTGTTTATTCAGCCGGTTCATCAGATCCTGATAAAATGCCAGTCGTGCTTGCCGGTCAGAGGCCGTTGCCGGCAGTCCGTCAGCAAGTGCTGCCTTGCAGTCGTTATATTCAGTCATCACCGGCTGGCTGAACCAGAAATAGATACCATTAGTCACCAGCACAAAGATACCGGACGAAAGAATCAAAATAATCAGAAATCTGAAAAAAGTCCGCATTGAAGTACCTCCTGTCCTTGCACTCAGGGCCAGAGCAACATCCTGGCCTGTCGCATCCGGTCAGCCAGTTCCAGCATTGAGGCTGGCCGTCCGACAGCTGGTGTCGCCTCAGGCAGCAGCATCTGCAGGCTGGTCTGGCAGACCAGTATTTCACAGCCGCGAGCCGCCAGCTGGCGTAAAGGTTCAAGCACCAGTGAATCATCCATCGTCAGGTGAACAGCACAGTTATAAAAAAGCATGGCTTGCGGTGGTTCGGGATAGGCTAGCAAGGCCTGCAGAAATTCCAGCATCAGCTGATCTCCCAGAACAGGATTGCCGTCTCCCACATATTCAGAGCGAAAGACAACAGTTGGCCGGTTTTCGTGACTGCGCGTCAATTCCAGCAGAGGCTCAGGCAAGATCACATTCAATGAACTGGTCTTGACACTATTACTTTTTCCGTTAGGCAAAATATTCATCCTCCTTTGATCAGCGGGCACCGCCCAGCTTGCAGATCGCGCGGGGCAACGCGTCTTTGCTGTTTTTCCAGTCTTTGTCATGATTACGGTAATCAAATTTCAAGGTAAACCACTCAATATCGTCACTCAGAGTCTGCAGGCTTTTATTCTGCATTGCCGCCAGACTGGCAACAAACTCAGCAGCCTGGTTCTGATTCAGATATTTGGCAGCGCCGCGCAGCAGCAGGGCTGTGTGCGGCAGGCAGTATCCATCGCCGTCATCAAACCGTTTTTTAAAAGAGGGTTCAGTAAAATACTGATAAAAAATGACATCAAGATAACGGTCCATCGTCTGCTCCAGCCGGTCACAGATGACACAGCTGCGGATGCGCTGTTCAACCCGATCGGCAGCAGCCAGCAGATTCTGCCGGAAATCCTTCTGACGGCCGCTGAACAGTCTGGCATTGCCGGCCGGCACACTTTTATCGAGCACCGTTCCCAGATCGCTGAGCAAATGACTGGTATGCGTATGCAGCATAAGACCCAGGCCCAGGCGGTTTTCTTCACGTTTGTAAAGCGCGGTGAGATGATCGCGGCAGAATCCACGGTCGTTGGTCACCTGGCGCACGTCGGGTTCCATCAATGACGGGCCAAGATAATAGGCCAGCAGATTGTCATTCATCGTCGATTCCAGCGAGCAAAGCGGACAAGGGCCAGCTGAAGCATAAGCATCGTTGACTGGAATGGTGTAGATTTTTTCTTTCATCAGGTTTTAACCTCCTGGGCTGCCGGACGAATGGGCTGAGACGCATGAATCAGCCGGCGAGCCTTGACATTGACAGCGATGACATTGATCGAGGTGTATTCTTCGACCTGAGAGCTGACTCGCAACTGGGCATCGCGCAGCACCTGCTGTGCATTGTGTCCATAGTAGAGCGTCAGATCCATGTTGATGACAACCCCGGCAATCTCATTGACAGCAGTAAAGTTTGCCAGGCCGGCGACTCCGCGAACGCGACGCAGGATCAGCTCACACATCTGACGCATGGCCTCATCTGAAATTGAGTAACTGCCCAGACTGGAAAATGTCGGTCGGACGACCGTCCGTTCGGAGTCGGGCACAACCGGCGCAACCCCGCGGTCACGGTCAAGCCGTCGGCGCAAGCGTGAAATCGGGTCGGCAAAATAACCGGAAAACTCGTGCTTGATCTCCATGCTGGGCACAGGTATGGTATGTTTGCCCTCGCTCATGCGTGTCTGTTTGGCCTGGCGCATTTCCTCGTCAGAACTGACATCTTCGATGCGGATGAGCATTGATGGCGGATTAAGCCAGAGACTCTGACAGATCTTTTCCAGCATGCCATCAGATGTGCCGAGGATCATCAAAGTCGTCGGATGGTGGTCAGCCAGTGCCCGTCGCATGACAGCAGCACGGGTTTCATCAGCAAAGAGTGCCTGACGGACTGACTCCAGCTTCGATTTGGCCCGTTTGGCCGATGAGCCGGCAACAATCCGGCTGCCATGAATCAGCAGGCCGTCATCGATCAGGTAGGCTATTTTATATTTGCGGGCTACAGCGATCGCCCTTGTGCTCTTGCCGGTACCGCTGGGGCCGATAAACGCAACCACGGCGATTCCCGCCAGAATATCCCGCAGGTTGTCGCGGTCTTTGTCGATAACCGCCGTACTGCGTTCGCTATAAGAACGGTTTACTGCGCCGGCGATACGGCCCAGTGTTTTAAGCGGTCCGGTGCGTTCGGATTTTTCAGCCAAGGTGGCCTGGTGGTCTCGCAGATGAGCAGCTTCAGCCTCATCGGCTTTGCGATGGTTTTTATCAAAGTGAACGGCCAGAGCTCTTCACCTCCTTAGCCGGCTCATTCCGGTCGGCTTAACGATCCCAGTTGTGGTAAACCTCCTGGACATCGTCATGCTCTTCCAGCCGATCGATCAGTTTCTCCATTTTTTCAGCCATTTCCGGATCCGTCAATTCTGTCCAGGTCACTGGCACCGGCCCAAGCGAGACATCAAGAAATGAATAGCCCTTCTTTTCCAGTGCTTCACGAGCTGGTCCATATTGATCCGAGGCGGTTGTCACCTCATAAACGTCGCCATCGGCCATGAAATCCTCAGCACCCGCTTCCAGTGCATCCATCATCACAGATTCTTCATCCTCATAGTCGGTCTGGTCAATGATCAGTGTGCCCTTTTCCTGGAAGAGAAAACCGACACAGCCTGTCGTCCCCATATTACCGCCAAATTTGTCAAAAATATGACGGACATCCCCAGCTGTGCGATTGCGGTTGTCTGACAGTGTGCGGACCATCACGGCTACGCCGCCCGGCCCGTAACCTTCGTAGGTGATTTCCTCGAAATTTTCAGACTCACCGGCACCTGATGCCTTCTTGATGCTGCGCTGGATATTGTCATTGGGCATGTTGACGGCCTTGGCCTTGGCGATGACGTCTTTCAAGCGAGAATTGGCTTCAGGGTCTGGTCCTCCGTTCTTGACAGCGACCTGGATTTCCCGGCCGATCTTGGTGAAAACGGCACCACGCTGGGCGTCGGCTGCCCCTTTTTTACGTTTGATATTATTCCATTTTGAATGACCTGACATGGTAACTCCCTCCAGTAACTTTAATTTTGATCTGCTGATATAAACCAGATTTACGCAGGAGGAGGGTCAGGCGGCGGCAGTGGCCGGTAGATCTGGCCAGCCGGTTCAATCAAGGCAGCGCCGGCAGTGGCGTCAGCACATAGTTGACTGAGCAGCGGGCTGATCGGTACTGGCGCGGCAACCAGCAGATCGGCATCCAGGCCATACTGGCTGCCGGTAACCATAAAACCTGCCTGCTCCAATTGATAACGCAGCCGGTCCAGGTCAGAATAGCTGACCGTGACCCTGAACAGCAGGCAGCGTTGCATCAAAACAGGTTGTGCTGCTTCGAGCGCCTGAGCAGCTACTTTGCCGTAGGCATGAACCAGACCGCCACTGCC
>DMJC01000306.1 GCA_003451915.1 Clostridiales bacterium | reverse complement strand
GCCATGGCTTCTGGGAAATTATCTGTAATATCCAAGGCTGTGGCACGGCATTTATTGATGGGTGTGAATATCCTTTCTGCGAAGGGACAATCTTTTGTGTACCACCCGGCATCCGACATCGCAAGTCAGCCGCCGGCGGTTTTCGTGACGCCTGCCTGTTCCTGCGTGAGTTTGCGCCGGTGGATACCCGGCCGATCGCAACTTTTGAAGATGACAGCAGACAGACATTCGAAAATCTGCTGTTGACAGCCTACGAAATTCAGGTCAGGGATGAGCCGAATGCCAAGGCAATTATCAATTCGCTGGGTGATGCGCTTTATCAGCTGCTGGTTGGCTGGAGCTCGCGTGGCCGCCAGCCGGTCGATCCGGTTGACGATTTTCTTGACCTGCTCATGCAGAACATCAGTAACGACCGGTTTGATCTGACCGAAGCGATTCGCAAAACCAGTTATTCCGAAAGCTATTTTCGCAAAATTTTTAAAGATTATACTGGTTATGCGCCACTCGATTATCTGCATCATCTGCGGATTGAAACGGCGAAACGGCAGCTTCAGCAGTATCATGGCATCGTCTCGATCAAGTCGATCGCCCTGGCTTGCGGATACTGCGATCCTTATTACTTTTCCCGTGTTTTCAAAAAGCACGAGGGGATCAGCCCGCAAGGCTATGTCGATAAGCTCGGGCGGGTCGATTTTCAGCAGATGTTTGATGAACAGGGCAATGATGACGAACGTTCGGACATCAGGGCGAGGCTGAGCAATCGCTGATGGACAGAATGCAGCAGCAAGAGCAGTTTACGCAGATTTACCGTGATACATTTGCAAGGCTCAGCCGGCATGTCTATTTCAAAACCAGTGACCTGCAGGAAGCCGAAGACATCGTGGCTGCGGTTTATTCGGACTTTTATCAGCATATTGTGCACAAAGCGCGCAAAGTCGAGAATAACCTGGCCTATCTGAAAAAAATGGCCGATCATCAGATCAGCCGCTATCTGGCCAGACGGCGTGCAATGCTGTCGCTGGATGATGAAAATCTGGGTCTGGATGAGATCCTGCCGGATGATTTCGATATAGAAGACGCTGCATTTGAAGATCTGACCCACGAAGAGATCTGGGCAGCTATCCTGGATCTGACTCAGGCTGAACAACAGGTGCTGATTGCCCGTCACCGGCTTGCGATGCAGTTTTCAGAGATCGCCCGGGAACTCGGTCAAAGCGAGAGTGTGTGTCCTCAAGACAAAGTTGCCAAGAAAGGAGATGATGAAACAGGCAACCGAAGCATGTTGTGTAAAAGATGAGGGCAGGCCCCTCGGAGCCGGCATTCAGGTGCAGGTTCCAAACCGCCACTGGGTGCTGTGGCCAAAAGCCACGGTACTGAGCGCAGATGGAAAAGGCCGAGTTATTGGTCAGGTAGGTGTCATGAAGCTGAATAAAAATGAAGAGCCGATCAAGCGTCGTTAATTTGAAAATGTAGTCGAAACCATGCTGTACTTTCAAGCATGGGACAAGTCTGGCGAGCGCCTGATGATTGGCCAGACGACTGCCGGCGTACAGGCTACAGGAGCATGACACAGGCTTTTACACGGAACAGGAGAAGCCTGAGCTGCGGTGACAAGCGAAAAATCCAAGCGCACACACGACAAGGATGAAAGTAGCGATACGAAGCTCAGGTGCGGATGAATTCGTAGTAGTGATGAAGTTGCTGTAATAGCAATGGAGCGAAGGGATTCAGTTATCTAGCCTTCAAGAATCAAACAACCGCAAGGGAGGACATGATGCGAGAAGGACAATCGTATGAGATTTCACAACATCAGGTACTGGAAGCCTACAAACGCGTTAAAGCGAATCAGGGGGCGGCCGGCGTTGATGGCGTCACTTTCTCAGAATATGAGAAAGAACTGAAGAATAACTTGTATAAGCTCTGGAACAGGATGTCATCGGGAAGTTATTTTCCACAAGCGGTTAAGGGTGTCGAAATCCCGAAGAAGAATGGCAAGAAACGATTGCTGGGTATACCGACGATAACAGACAGAGTTGCACAGATGGTAGTGAGAATGAACTTCGAGCCATTGGTGGAACCGATATTCTGCGAAGATTCATATGGATATCGGCCCAATAAATCGGCTTTGGATGCAGTTGGTGCAACACGCGAGCGTTGCTGGCGGATGCCTTGGGTATTGGAGTTTGACATCAAAGGGCTATTCGACAATATCGATCATGCATTGATGATGCAGGTGGTCAGAAAACATACGGACAGTAAATGGATGATCCTCTACATTGAGCGATTTCTGAAAGCGGACATGGTCATGCCAGATGGAACGATCAGTCAGAGGAGGTCCGGCACCCCGCAAGGTGGATTATGCAAAGCTTTGCATAAGTCACCTTATGCAAAGAAAGTTATTATGCAAAGTTAGCCTTGAAAAGGGCTATTTCTACAAAGTCTACGATTGATTTACTTTGCATAACTCTCCACAGTAATCTCAGGGGCCTCAGTGGTTCCGAGTTTTATCTGAGGAGATATGTATGGAAAAGCAAACATTATCTGAACTACTCAACGAATTGGAACAAGAAATGCTGCGTCTGGGATATTCAGTAGGTTCAATGGCTTTCTATCGCAGACGTTGGCAAATGCTGCAGGATTTCGCACAGAAGCAAGGTGAAGTCAGTTTCAGTGAAAAGCTGGGAATAGATTTCATTGAGACCCATTTCCGAATTTTTGAAAAAGACAAGTCCCGCCAACTGACTCAGCATGAGGTGCAAGAACTGAGGGTGATTCGGGCAATTGGCGATTTCCAACTTCACCATGCAATTCTGCGACGATATTACAAACATAAGGAAATCCTGACAGACCCCTATTACCTGAAAATAATGAGTCAATTTCAGCAATTTTGTATCGACAGGGGCTATTCAAGTGTCACAACAGACCACTATACAAAACAATCTGCACGTTTTCTCGATTATCTTGCTGCGCAGGGCATTGGTTCCTGTCAGGAGATTCAATTAACCACTACCAATACCTATATCAAATCGCTTGCTGGATATACTTACAAAACCATAGAGCAAAATATCTGCTCGCTACGTTGTTTTCTACGATTTCTTCATAATATCGGCGAGATCAGCTCCGATTTGGCGACTAAGTTGCCAATGGTGCAAGCCAGAAAGCAGACGCGCATCCCATCGGTGTGGACAACTGACGAATTGAAAAAGCTCATCACCGCGATTGATCGAGGAAGCCCGAAAGGTAAACGCGATTATGCAATTATTCTGTTAGCCTGTGTCCTTGGCCTACGGGTAACTGACATTAAAGCCCTGACTATGGATAATTTTCACTGGGCGGAAAAGAAACTGATCTTGATTCAGTCAAAGACAAGATGTGAATTATCTTTGCCGTTGACGTCAGAGGTAGGCTGGGCAGTCATTGATTATCTAAGATACGGCCGACCAAAAGTTGACAGTAAATTTGTTTTTATCAGGCATATGGCCCCCTTCGGCCCTTTTTCAGAAGCAGACCATTTGACACAGCTGATCGCCGCATACATGGTTAAGGCACATTTGCCCAAACTGAAAAAGAAAAGAGGAATGCATTCACTGCGACACACTTTGGCCAGCGTTCTTCTGGGAAACGACACACCCCTTGCTGTCATATCAGACATTCTTGGCCATGTTGATACCGATTCAACAGCGATTTACCTGAAAGTAGACTTAAACAAGCTGCGTGAATGTTCGCTGGACTTTGTGGAGGAATTTGAAAATGCATGAACTTGTGTATGCCGGCCCTCTCAAAGAACACATACCATCGAAGATCTCGAGAGCGCCAAGCGCATAGAGTTTCATCTGCGGATTATCCACCGCATCGACCAGCAGCCCTTGGCCGTATTTGAAATCGATGATGTGAAG
>DMJC01000191.1 GCA_003451915.1 Clostridiales bacterium | reverse complement strand
GACGCGGGGGTGATCAATGGAAAGGTGGGTTCTCAGGCCAATTCGCTGGCGGCAAATCTATAAAAATCTCAAATATCTTATCCAAATGAAAAATCTGTCATGGTGTTGTTTGAGACCGCTGCCTGTTCTGGCACTTGCTGCAGCCACAGGCGTATTCTCAGGTGATGCCTGCCCTGAGGTCATTGTTCCGATGATCTTTACCATTCTCGTTACTTTGATTTGCCGGCGCATCAGTATTCGGCCAGTCTGGCTGCCGAAAATGATAATCCTCGTTTTTAGTATTTCCGCACTGAATACAATGCTGATTGTTAAACCTGCCCGTGACCAGGCTTACCAGATGGCTGATGAAACGATGGACTTGCAAGGCATTGTGCTATCAGTGCCTGAATCAGCAGATCAACCTGGGCCAATCATCATCCGTCAGTTCAGCGGTGTAAAAATCATGCTGTATCTGCAACCCGATTCACCCAAAATATGGTATGGTGACCGAATAGCTGCTCGCGTTCACTGCAGACGGCCGGATTTCCAACGAAATCCTGGTGGTTTCAGTGAAAAGAACTGGCTTAAATCCCAGGGTATTTTTTTAGTTGCTCATCCAGTTTCATCAGAGCAGTTTTTAGTCAGCAGCCGAGAACGGCAGTTCAGTATCGTTACGTTCAGTGCCGGTTTGCGATGTGGATTCAACCGGATGATGGACAAGTTACTGGGACCGGACCAGTCAGCATTGCTGGCAGGTTTGCTGATCGGGGATACCAGCCGGATCAGTGATAAAATGAAGTCCGATTTTAAACAATCCGGCCTTTCACATTTATTGTCAGTTTCGGGGGCTAATGTTTCTTATTTACTTTTACCAGCTGGCCGATTGTTGAAAAAAATCAGATTTGGCAGACAAATCCGATTATTGGCTTTGATTGTGTTGTTAATCGGGTTTGGGTTTCTGACAGGATGGCAAATATCTGTCTCCAGAGCTATCTTGATGTCCGGATTCGTCATGGCTGGCCGCTTGCTGCATCGTCCGTCAGATTCCATCAGCCTGCTGTCTGCTGCTGCGCTATTTCTCCTGTTATGCAAACCCTTGACAGCGCTGAATCTTGGATTCTGGCTATCAACAGCAGCAACAGCAAGCTTGATATTGTTCACAGATCCGCTCAGTAGTAAGATCAGACAATATTGCCACTTCCCAGAAATTTTAGCCGAAGCCATCGCCGCAACTGCAAGTATTCAGTTGATCATCCTACCGCTGTTAGTGTCTGCGGGCAGTGTGATTTCCTTACCTGGGCTGATCGCCAATCTTTCAGCCGGACCGCTGACTGCTGTGATCATTTGGGTGGCTGCTTTTGTCATGCCGTTTCCTGTCTTTTTCGAATTGGTCATCGGTTCAGCGCTGCCTTTTACATTTATGCAGCTGATTGGCCGGCCTTTGGAGATCCTGATCGATCTGTTGTCCAGGTTAGCTCAACTGACAGCAAGAGTTCAATTTGGCCATCTGCCTATTTGTCTGGTCAATCTTGCTTTCTGGATGCTTTGGTTCTTATCGGTAGCGCTCGGCCTGATCAAGCTGCGAAGAAAACAACCTTATTCAAGAATGTTTCAAGGAATTATCTGGTTCATGTTCAAACCAGTTTTTGCTGCCTGGCTTGTGAGCATTGTGATTCAATCGGTAAATGCACCAAATTTTCAGGTCTGGTTTTTTGATGTCGGTCAAGGCGACGCTATCCTGATCATCGGAGAGCAAGGAGAGACCCTGCTAATTGATGGCGGCAGCCCTGGCTGTGGTGTGAATGTTCTAATACCAGCACTTGATGCACTTGGTGTCCGCCAGGTTGATCTGGCCATATTGACACATGGCCATGCAGATCATGCCGGCGGGTTAATTGATTTGACCATTGCCGGAAGGATCAGGCATCTGGCCGTTTCTTCTGCAGAAGCTGACTGGGCTCGAGCTGACTGGAAAGAACGGCTTGAGAATAATGAAGGCCAGAATAAATCCGATCTGACTTTTAACCTGATTGAAACAGCAAAAAGGGCCCAAATCAATGTGTCAGAAATCTCAGGAAATGATACAATTGTCCTGGGCCGGCAAATCAGGCTCGACATTCTGAATAAGCAGCGACTGACCGGTCAGCAGACAGCAGATATCAATGAATTTTCACTCCTGATGTTTACTGAGCTGGCTGGCTGCCGGATATTACTGACAGCTGATTGTACAGAAGATGTTGAAAACCAGTTTATAGCTGACGAGCAGTGGCCTGATGCAGATATATTGAAAGTGGCACATCATGGATCCCGCTTCACCACTTCTGAAGGGTTTCTCAGGCGGATCCTGCCGGCTGCATCAGTTACCAGCGTCGGACCAAACATGTACGGTCACCCGGCACCTGCCACACTCGCCAGACTTCAGACTGCCGGCTGCCAGGTTCACAGGACTGACCTGAATGGGGCTCTATGTCTTAATATTTATGAAAAGCATTGGCAAATTATCAGATACTGCCCCTGACTTTATTTGTAATCGTGAGGTGCTCGATGGCTAAAGGCAAAACAACGGCTGCTGCATTAGGCTATAAGGAGCTTAAGGCTGAAATACGCTCAGGTCAGGCACGTTCGCTTTATGTGCTGTACGGCGATGAATCATTTTTAATCGACAAACTTGTCGACAGCCTGACCGAATTGCTGATTGATCCGAATTGTCAATCGCTGGACAAGGTTATTTTTGATGGCAACGGACAACCCTCAAGGCTGGATCCTGAAAAACTGACTGCTGAAGTCATGACCCCACCATTTTTATCCAGACGCAAACTGGTTATTGTTCACCAAAGTGCCTGGCTGGCATCAGGACAGTCAAAAACAGCTGCTGATACAGTTGCGGAAGATATTGAACGGGTTGCGGAAGATAGTGATGACGACAGCCAGGAGATCGGGTCAACCCGAAAAAACCGCCAGGATGCTTTTTTACGTTTGATTGACAGGATTCCTGACTCAGCCTGCCTGGTATTTATTGAAAGCAAGGTTGACAAGCGTTTGAAACAATTAGTCAATGCAATCGAACAGAAGGGTGTCCTTGCAGAAATTAGCCGCGAACAGCCGCGCACCCTGCAGCAGTGGGTTGATGTTGAATGCCGCCGGCGTGGCATTCAGATCACATCTGCAGCTGCAGAAAGTTTGATTGACCGATGCGATCTGAGCATGCAGGTCATCTGGAATGAACTCAACAAACTGTTTCTGTATTGTGCATATTCAGGGCAGCAAGCAGTCGGCGTGGAGTTAATCGCTGAAATTTCACTGCCTGATTTACGAGGCAATATTTTTAACCTGACCGATGCACTGTCGGATGGCCAGACTGAAAAGGTGCTGTTGCTGGTCGATACATTGATCAGTCAGCGCCAGCCGGTGCAGCTGATTCAGTTTATGCTGGCCAGACATATCCGGCAGTTGATCTGTGCCGCAGAACTAGGCCGGCCTGAACTGATTGCATCTCAGCTGAAGGTTATGCCTTTCGTCGCGAATCGCCTGGCCAGCCAGTCACGCCGCTTTCCGATAGCTGTTCTTGAAGAACTCTATGCCAGCTGTTTTGAAACTGATATGCTGGTTAAGACAGGACAGATCAGCGACCGCCTGGCTCTGGAAACCCTGCTGGTTAAAGCAACTGAGCTGGCAAAGCGAAGCCGGCCAACAGCAAAAGGATAATTTCAATTGACTTAACAGTGGCTGTTTTTTTATAATGGATTGACTCGTGCCAGTTTTAGGCTATAGTCACGTTAGCAGGAGGATGCACCATGCGGAGAATAAAGATGAAAACACCGTTGGTCGAAATGGATGGCGACGAGATGACGCGGGTCATCTGGCAGCAAATCAAGGATATCTTGATCAATCCTTTTGTCGAACTGAAAACGGAGTATTTTGATCTCGGACTTGAAAATCGTGATCGCACAGACGATCAGGTTACTCTGGATGCTGCCTGGCGAACCCGAGAGCTGGGGGTCGCTGTTAAATGTGCGACAATCACACCCAACGCCCAGCGTATGGACGAATATAAATTGAAGAAAATGTGGAAAAGCCCCAATGGTACGATCCGTGCGATTTTAGATGGTACGGTGTTTCGGGCTCCAATCCTGGTCGATTGTATAAAACCATTTGTATCATGCTGGACGAAACCGATTACCTTGGCCCGTCATGCTTATGGTGATGTCTACAGGGACTCGGAAATGCTGATTGACGCCCCCTGCAAGGCAGAGCTGCTGCTGACCATGCCAGATGGCTCAACACAGCGCCAGCTGATCCATGATTTTAAAGGTCCTGGTGTACTGCTGGGCATGCATAATACAGACGAATCAATCTATAGCTTTGCCCGTTCATGCTTCAATTATGCGCTGGATCTCAAACAGGATTTATGGTTTGCAACCAAAGACACTATTTCAAAAGTTTATGATCATCGGTTCAAGGACATATTTCAAGAAGTATTTGAAAAAGAGTTTGCCGAGGCCTTTAAAACTGCAGGTATTGAGTACTTTTATACATTGATCGATGATGCTGTTGCCAGGATCATGCGCTCTGAAGGTGGCATTCTCTGGGCTTGTAAGAATTATGACGGCGACGTCATGTCAGATATGGTTGCTTCAGCCTGTGGAAGTCTGGCCATGATGACTTCAGTTCTTGTTTCACCGGAAGGCCAGTATGAATTCGAAGCGGCTCATGGAACAGTGACACGTCACTATTATCGATATTTGCAAGGCAATCGGACTTCGACAAACCCTATGGCTACAATTTTTGCCTGGACAGGTGCCCTGCGCAAACGAGGTGAGCTGGATGACCTGCCTGAATTAGTTGCATTTGCTGATCAAGTTGAAAAATCAGCTCTGGCAACAATTGAATCAGGTACCGTTACAGGGGACCTAAAAGATCTGGTCCAGCTGCCAGCCGTCACAGTAGCCGATACAGAGGAGTTCCTGCGATCAATCGCAGCTCGTCTGGCTTGAAGGCTTCCCACGACAAAACATCAGTGATTGAGGAGTGAAGATATGAGTTATTATGAACAATGGCAAGAAATTTTGAATGCTGGTAATTCAAACCAGGAGAATGAAGCTGTCATCCAAAAATATTATCAGCTTGAGACAGCTGCCTACGAAAATATCCTGCAGGGGAAACGCGGCCATATTCAGGGCAAAGCGGCAGAAATAGCTGCTGACCTGGGATTTGACGGCCAGATGGACATCTTTCTTGGCTTTCTGGACGGGTTGCAGACCAGCCTGAAAAATGAAGTTGATTTGTCAGCTGTTGATGATGATACAGAAGTCAGTCTCGAAATTGATTTTCATAAGCTTTACTGGCAGATGCATGAAGCAAAAGCTGAATGGCTTTATAGCCTGAAGGCTTGGGATGAGGTTATGCCAAAGGAAGAGCAACAGGCTTTGACCCGAGAATATCGCACATCGAAAATCGTTCGTCGTGAGAAAATCGGCAGAAATGATCCTTGCCCATGCGGCAGTGGTAAAAAATATAAAAATTGTTGCGGCAAGGGGGCCTGAGCATGATACAGACAACACCGGTTCGCGATTTATTTAGAAGGACAGCTGAACTGACCGGGCAGATCGTCACAGTTGCCGGATGGATACGCACCATACGCGATCAAAAGCAGTTTGCCTTTATCAGTCTCAATGACGGTACATTTTTCAGCAATCTGCAAATCGTTGTCAATCGGGCCGATATTGCCGATTACGATGATATTGTCCGATTGGGAAACGGGTCAGCTATTCTGGCGACAGGTTTAGTTGTTGCGACTCCCGAAGCCAGACAACCGTTTGAGATGAAAGCTCTTGAGGTAATGGTTGAGGGCAACTGCCCGACTGAATATCCGTTGCAGCCAAAGCGCCACACACCAGAATTTCTTCGCAGCATTGCCCATTTGAGGCCCCGTACTAATTTATATTCTGCTGTTTTCCGCATCCGTTCGGTCGCATCTTTTGCCATCCATCGATTCTTTAACGAGCGCAATTTCATTTATGTTCATACACCGATCATCACGGGCAGCGACTGCGAAGGCGCCGGCCAGATGTTCAAGGTGACGACCCTTGACCTTGACCAGATCAAACGAAATGAACAGGGGGAAATTGACTATCGGGAAGATTTTTTCGGCAAGCAGACGAGCTTGACCGTCAGTGGTCAGCTGAACGGCGAAACATTTGCAATGGCTTTCAAGAATATCTATACTTTCGGGCCAACATTTCGGGCTGAAAAATCATATACAGTCAAGCATGCTGCGGAGTTCTGGATGATCGAACCCGAGATTGCCTTTGCTGATCTTGACGATGATATGAAACTTGCTGAAGACATGATCAAATACATCATCAGGGCTGTACTCGCAGAATGCCCGGAGGAAATGGAATTTTTCAACAGTTTTGTCGATCAGGGCTTGTTAGCCCGGTTAAATAATGTATTGGACAACGATTTTGGTGTACTGACTTATACCGAAGCTGTTGAAGCTTTAGTGAAAGTAGCTGACCGTTTTGAATATCCAGTATATTGGGGATGCGACTTACAGACTGAACACGAACGCTATTTAAC
>DMJC01000192.1 GCA_003451915.1 Clostridiales bacterium | reverse complement strand
ATCCGTTATCCGTTATCCGTTACTCACCCTGACCACTGCTTTCTTTTTCCAGCGGCCGGAATAAAAGTAAGGAATTATGATCAGGCAACCAACAAGCCAGCCAAGAACATAACTGAAGAACATATTGTCGCGGCCTGTTGCAGCCAGCAGATAGGCCAGCGGCACACGGGCAAACCACAGTGAAATGATGGCAGTAATCAGCGGAATGGCAGCTTCGCCGGCACCGCGCAGTGCCCCGGTGAAAATGAACATGATCGAGAGTAAGATATAAAATGGTACTACTCGGATTAAGTAGGCTAGACCGGCCTGGATAACGTCCGGATTGCTGTCGAACATCTGCATGAGTGGGTTGCCGAAGATCAAGATCAACGGGCAGATGACGGCGCAGACGATACTGGACATAATCAGTGCCCAGCGCAGCCCCTGTTTGACGCGGTCCATTTTGCCTGCGCCGATATTTTGGCCAACATATGTGGTAATTGCCGAAGAGAACGTCATCATNNACCATGAAGACCGAGCCATAACTGTTGATCAGACTTTGCAGGACCATAGTGCCCAGCGAAAAAGACATGTTTTGCAGGCCGGCCGGCAGTCCGAGCCGGATGCTGTCCATCAGCAGCCGCTTATTGGGTTGCATATGCCGCAATGAAATATGTATGTAGGTCTGTGTCCGATTAATATGCCAGATACCAAACAAGAAAGCGACAATCTGGGCAATTATTGTTGCCCAGGCAACACCGGAAACTCCCCAGTCAAAAACAGCTACAAAAAGCAGGTCCAGGACAATGTTGACAATCGTGGCGATTAAAAGATAAATCAGTGGCGATCTGCTGTCACCCAGGCCCTGCAGAATACCGCTGTTGACATTGTAACCGAAGGATGCGATCGTGCCTGCAAAAATAATCTGCATGTATGTTGTGGCCTGCGGCAGAACATCAGCAGGTGTGTTCATCAAAAGCAGCAACGGCTCACTGAGCAGTATGCCGATAATCGACAGGGGTATTCCAACTGAAAACATGGTAATGTACGTGGTATCTATCATTTTCTTCACTGATTCGCGGCTGTTGGCACCGTAATATTGAGAAATAATAATGGTCGAGCCGACGCCCAGGCCGATAAAGAGTGACAAGAGCAGAAAAATAACAGGAAATGCTGTGCCGACAGCAGCCAGAGCGGTTGTACCGACAAATTTGCCGACGACGATACTGTCAACTATATTATAGGCTTGCTGCAGCAGATTGCCGACCAATAAGGGCAGCGAAAATCGGAGGATTAATTTCCAAGGCGTGCCCACGGTCATATTATTGATTGAAGAGGAGCTCATAAAATCCAGCCTTTCAAGCTTGAAATCGTTTACAATCAGCTATGCCATTTTACAGGATATTATTGAATCTGGCAAGAGAATGACTGAATTGCGTTACAGCTCGAAAACAACTTCTTCACCGCGTTCCCGAAGTACTGTGACTTGATCGAAGCCTCGCGCTGTCGCCAGTTCTGCAAATGTCTGATAAAGGTCCTCATAGCCATGGCCATGCATCGGAAGTAGATGAAGGGGTTTGATTTTTTCCAGAAAATACCACAAGCCGTTCAGCAAGGGCTCTTCCTGGTAGCCGTCTGACGTGCTGACAGGTACAAAGGCTATATCTGGCTGCTTGCCGGCGATCGAACAGCAACCGGCCAGCCAGTCGGTTTCTTCACGGAAAACACGATTATAAAAGGTGGTGTTATCCCAGAGTGCGAGATCGCCGCCATGATACAGCGTCCCTTCAGGCATCTCGATCAGGAAAGAAACGCCGCTGTCTGTTGACCCGCTGCAGTGGATGGTCAGGTCGTCGATCTGAAGTTCGGCATGGGGCCAGGCCAGCCAGGTACCAGCTGGTGCTGCCTCACTCTCCGAGCAGGAAGGCTGCTCGTCAAGCCCCAGCACAAAAATGGTTTGTGGCCGTTTAGCCATCATACTGTGCAATCGGGCTGAATAGTGATCGCCATGCCGGTGAGACGCAAAAACATACAGGGGGACTGCCGGGAGTTCAACCGGATTTAATACGCCGTCAGCCAGAATGCCGGACTGATTGCGGGTCGGACGGTCGCCATAGTCAAATAACAGGCAGCGAGCCGGCGTACTGACCAGCCAGGCACTGTGCCCAAGATAGCGGACATGACAATTGACGGGGCCAGCCGGCTGTTTTTTGTTTATGGCTGATGTGTCCAGCAGCATACCGACATGCGGGATACCATCTTCAAGGTATTCATCAGTAATTGGCTGAAATCCATGCCGGGCATAAAAGTTTTGCAGATGCTTCTGAGCAGACATGTGGATTTGCCGGGTATTATATAACTCAAGACAACGAGGTACCGCCTGCTGCATCAGCTCATGTGCCAGACCGCGGCCACGCCAGGCGGGATCGACAACAACGCGGCCGATCACAGCTTCCGGATAAAGGATGCCGGGCGGCAGAAGACGGCAACAGGCAATCAGCTGACCTGATTCATCTTTGAGCATCAAATGAAAACCATGCTGATCACGGTCATCAAGATCTAAATAAAGTGCCTGCTGTTCAACGACAAAAACTCGACTGCGCAATTTGAGCAGGGCATAGAGCTCATCAGGTAACAGCTCGCTGAATTTTTTACATTGCCAAAATAATGATTGTTCCATGGGGACAATCATACCTTATAAATCGTCAATATAAAAGTCCCATTGTCCTGCTGGATTGCGAAAAGTTTTTGCCGGGATCTCGAAAGCATAGGTGATATGTCCTTCGTGCAGGACTTCCTCGGGATCACCATCAGCGACCAGCTGGCCTTCATGGACCAGAAAAAGCCGGCTGCAATACTTGGCAGCAGCTCGCAGATCGTGCATTGCAGTGATGATCAGCTTGCCAGCTTCGGCCAGTTCGCGGGCCAGTAAAAAGATTTCGCCGGCATGTCGGATATCAAGACTGGCGGTTGGTTCATCAAGCAGCAGCAATGGGGTGTCCTGCGCCAGTACCCTGGCCAGCATGACCCGCTGGCGCTCGCCTCCAGACAAGGTTGTCACCAGTTTATCCGCCTGGTCGAGACAATCAGCTGCCAGCATACATTTTTTTACATAGGCTTCATCTTCCGCTGAAAATGACGCGAGAGGCGAGCTGTAAGGGTGGCGGCCCAGCATGACGACATCGCGTGCCAAAAAGGCGAATGGCATGACAGTGTCCTGATGCATATAGGCGCTGAAAGTGGCCAGTTCGCGCGGCCGATACTCGCGGATGTCACGGCCGTTAAGCATGGCATGACCAGCTGTGGGGCGCAACAGGCCGCCTAGGTTGCGCAGCAAGGTGGATTTGCCGGCGCCATTCGGCCCGACAATGCCGATGAATTCGCCGCTGCGGGCGGAAAAACTGACATTGCGCAAAATATTGCGAGGTGAGGGCTGACCAGCCTGAAATCCAAGGTTATCACAGATCAGTTCGACTGGTGCTGTGTTGAGTTTCATCGTCGGTATCATGATAAATCTCCTCCCCGCCTGATCGAACGGTACATCAATCTAAGGAAATAAGGTGCGCCGACCAGTGCGGTGACAACACCGACTGAGACTTCTATGCCTGAGGGCAGTGCAATCAGGCGGG